>CALVYM010000145.1 GCA_944372205.1 uncultured Bacilli bacterium | reverse complement strand
TCTTTCTTACGAATATTTAAGTATCTAGAAACTTTAAGCCTCGGATATGGCTTAGAAATATATTCAATGTAAGGATAACTTTTATCATCTTTAAGCAAAATATTATATTTAGGATTATATTTTTTAATTAAATTAAGCTCTAAAATAAATGCTTCTTGTTCACTCGATGTAGTAATATAAGTAAAATCATGTACTTCACTAACCATAATAGCAGTTTTACCAGTAACTGTTCCCTTAAAATAACTATTGACGCGTTTATATAAATCCTTAGCTTTACCAACATATATAATATTACCATTAATATTACGCATTTGATAAGAACCCGGTAAATGAGGAATAGTTTTTAATTTTTCTTTAAACATAATTAACACACCTAAGAATATTATACTACAAATTTCCTCGATTTTACGATATAATATTAATGATGTTTATGAAATTATTAAAAAGTGCCGAAATTGTTGTTAAAAAATCTAAATTTATATCATATTATTATGAAATTGAAGAACAAAGTGAAATAAAAGATATATTAAGTGATTTAAAAAAAGAACATAAAAAAGCTAAGCATGTGGTGTATGCATATAAATTGAAAAATACCGCCGGCAAAAGTGATGATAAAGAACCAAAAGGTACTGCAGGGCTACCTTTATACAACATACTTGAGGCAAAGAATTTAAATAACAAATTAATTGTCGTTGTAAGATATTTTGGTGGATCTTTACTGGGAGCAGGTCTACTACAAAGAACATATAAAGCTGCAGCAATTGCAGCAATAAAAAATGATTGATTACTCAACCATTTTTTTAATATCATCTAGATTTTTAAATCCTAAATCTCTTTTAATTTCTTCCCCATTATCCATTAAAACTAAAGTTGGAATACTCATAACTCCAAATTTTGCAGAAATTTGAGGAAATTCATCAACATTAACTTTTAAAACATCGATAAAATCAACTTGTTCTAGTATTGGAGCAAGCATCTTACAAGGGCCGCACCAATCAGCGTAAAAATCTACTAAAATCTTATTTTTTGTAAATTCTTTAAAATCACTTTCATTTTTTAAATGTTTTACCATACTTTCCTCCTTAAATTATAACTGTATTTGTGAAATATATTTTACCATCATCGATTAATTTTTGCGCATCTTCTTTAGAAATTACACTATAATATACTAATTTATGTAATACTTGGAAGTTTACAGATTCTCTATCAGATTCTTCTTTCATATTTTCTAGTATTTCATTAATATCTTCCAAAGCTAAAGTTGTATCTACTGCCATTGGTCCAATTATTGGAGTTCTCTCTAAAACAATTATTGCTAACTTAGAATCAACAATCATTGCTTCAGTCTGTGGTAAATGAAACATAATAAATACTACTAAAAACGCCATTATAACACCTTCGATTAAACCAAGGATAGCCCCAAGAATCTTTGAAGGTATTGCTAGTATTACTGTAAGTTTTAATATTTTTTCAATCAATCCTGAAATATTTATAATAATACTTAATATGCAATAAAGTAAAATATAAATTACAACAAAGGAAATAAGTTCATAAATTACTATATTCATTGAAGTAATACCTGTAAATATACCACCAAAATCAAAAAATGGCAAAAATTTCATTAAAAGATTAGCTAAAGAATCTTTAAATACCCAAGCAAGTACTAATACGGCACAAGTGCCTACTAACTGAACTAAAGTTTTGATAACTCCTCTTTTAAAACCCCAAAATGTAAATAATAAGACAATTAAAATTACTATTACATCCGCTAAATTCATATATCACACATCCTTATAATTTAATTATATTATAATTATGTCGAAAAATAAAGAAAAATATGTTAAAATGTTTATAACGGAGGCAAATTTATGACAATTGTATTTAAAGTAAGTGATAATGTTAAAGAAAAAATGATTAAATATTATGAAGATTTAAGAAGGGATAAAACTCCCCCTTATGCGGTTTTTCAAGCCGAGGAAGCCGATACCATAATAACTCTTTATGAATCGGGTAAAGTTATGTTTCAAGGCATTAGTGCTGATATCGATGCTAATATTTGGATTGATTTAGAACGCAAACTTAATAACCGAATTATCGATATTAAAACTGGTAAAGATAAAAATAAAAACAAAAGCGAAAAAAATAATGCAAGATTATTTGATAAATATAATACAATCGGATCTGATGAAGTTGGTACTGGAGATTATTTCGGTCCAATTGTAGTTGTAGCTAGCTTTGTTGCAAAAGAAGATATAAACTTTCTAGATGAATTAAAAGTTACTGATTCTAAAGCTTTAAGTGATGAATACATCAAAAAAATAGCACCAAAATTAACAGAAAAAATACCATATAGCGCCTATGTACTAAGTAATGAAGAATATAATAAATTTTATAGTGAATCTTTTAATATGAATAAAATAAAAGCCATACTTCATAATAAAGTATTACTTAATATGATAAATAAAAATTATCCCTATGATAAAATAATTGTTGATGAATTTACACCAGCTAGAAACTATTATGGTTACCTAACAGAAGTTAAAGATAAGATAACTAATATCACATTTGTTCAAAAAGCCGAATCAAAATGTTTATCAGTTGCAGTATCATCAATTATTGCTAGATA
>CALVYM010000144.1 GCA_944372205.1 uncultured Bacilli bacterium | reverse complement strand
ATCAAAAGATTGATATATGGCTCCAAGTATTGCTTTTAAGCCTGCGTTTCTTTCTAATGCAAATAAATCACTATCACTATTAAATTTAAGTTTACTTATTATATTCATACATTCTTCATAAGTTATTATTTTATCATTTGTAGTACCTTTAGGCTTTTCTACACTTCTATGATCATAATCATCAAGTAAATTTAAAGCATTAGAATAATTATTGATTACTTTTATAATATTAGTAGCTTCGTCTGTAGTAATTGATGTATCAATTTTACTTGCAATATCAATTAACTTAATAGTTTTTTCTAAATATTCTAATCTCTTTTGATTAACAGCATAACCCTTTAATAAATAGTCTTTTAACACTTTATTTGCCCATTTTCTAAATATTATCCCATTTGGAGATTTAACTCTATATCCAACACTTATAATCATATCTAGATTGTAGTAATCAATATTTCTAACTACCTCACGATTACCTTCTTTTTGAACTGTCGCAAATTTTGCGACAGTTGAAGAATCTAATTCTTCCTTTAATACATTATTGATATGTTTGCCAATAGTTTTGATATCTCTGTCAAATAATTTGGCTAATTGTTCTCTATTTAGCCATACTGTTTCATCCTTAATGTTTACTTCTAATTTTACATTTTGATTTTCAAATAAAATAATTTCATTTTTCATTTTCCAATACCTCCTTTTTATTGTTTAAAATTTCTTATAAGTTAATTATATCACTAAATACACCTTTAGTAAATAAAAACCACAAATAATTTGTGGTTAATTTTTAAAATAAGCATCTAAATAATATATTGGTCTTTTTTCTTTAAAATATTGTTTTTCAAAGTCAGTCATAATATTGGGTATTGATCGCTCATCATTATGTAAATCAAGACTTACAGTATTAAATATATACCAATAATTTGATAAACTCTCAAGTGAGTAGGCAAATAATCCTTTATTATCAGTTTTTAATATAATATGTTTATCTTTTTTAAATATTCTATCATATATTTTTAAGTATGATTCATGAGTAAATCTATTTTTTTCATCTCTTTTTTTGGGCCATGGTTCAGAAAAAGTTAAGTAAATAGTATCTATTTCTTTGCCAAAAACATTTGTTAAATTTCTAGCATCCATATTTATTAAATAAATGTTTTTTAAATTAGTATTTTCTAAAATTTTAGTAGCAGTTACTAATTGACTAGAATTTATTTCTACACCAATAAAATTATACTCCGGGTATTTACGAGCCATATTTAATAAAAAATCCCCACGACCAGTACCCAGTTCTAAATATATGGGATTATGATTTTGAAATAAATCATGCCATTTATTTTTATAATTCTCCGGATTTTTTATTAAATACTTACTACTGTTTATTTTTTCTTCAGCATTTTTAATTTTATTATATTCCATAAAGATCACCTAAAAATATTTTAACATATTAGCTATTAAATAACAATTAAATGTGGTAAAATATTAACAGGTGATTAACTATGTTTGTTGATGAATTAGATATTAAATTAATTGCAGGTTCTGGTGGAGATGGCTCTACATCTTTTAGAAGAGAAAAATATGTCCCTATGGGAGGACCAGATGGTGGTAATGGAGGAAGAGGAGCTAATATCATTTTTAAAGTTGATAAAAACTTAAAAACTTTAATTGATTTAAGTTATAAAAAAATAATTAAAGCTGATAAGGGTGAAAATGGAAAAGGCTCTAATAAATATGGTAAGAATGCTGAAGATGTAATTATAAAAGTACCAGCAGGAACGACTATAACAAGTAAGGATACTAATGAATTAATCGCAGATTTGACCACTGATGAAGAAGAAGTAATTGTTGCTCATGGTGGTAGAGGAGGCCGAGGTAATAAAGCTTTTGCTACTCATGATAATCCTGCCCCAAAATTCAGTGAAAAAGGCGAACCTGGTGAAGAATTAATAGTCCATTTAGAACTAAAAGTTTTAGCAGATGTTGGTCTAGTTGGCTTACCTAGTGTTGGAAAAAGCACAATTCTATCACTTATTTCTGCCGCAAAACCAAAGATTGCCGCTTATCACTTTACAACACTATCACCAAATCTAGGTGTAGTAAAACTAAAAAATGGTGATTCTTTTGTTATTGCAGACCTTCCTGGTTTAATTGAAGGAGCTAGCGTTGGTGTTGGTTTAGGTCATGAATTTCTTCGTCATGCTATGCGAACTAAAATCCTTGCTCATGTAATTGATATGGGTGCAAGTGAAGGAAGAAGTCCAATTGAAGATTACAAAGTAATTAGAAAAGAAATCGAAGAATATAATGATTCCCTAAAAGAAAAAATGGAAATAGTTATTGCTAATAAAATGGATTTAGATAGTGCTCAAGATAATTTAGAAAAATTTAAAAAAGAATATCCTAATTTAGAGGTAATTGAAATAAGTTGTATGGATAATACAGGTATAGATGATTTAATAAATATATTAAATGAAAAACTAAAAGAAATCCCTGAAGTAAAATTATATAATGAAGCTGATTATAAATTATATAAGTTTGAAGAAAAAGCTCCATATACTATAACTCGTGATGGAAACATTTGGATAGTTAAAGGTAAAGAAATTGAAACTTTACTTAAAATGACTAGATTTGAAGAAGATGAAGGTGCTTTAAGGTTTGCACGGAA
>CALVYM010000143.1 GCA_944372205.1 uncultured Bacilli bacterium | reverse complement strand
CAACAGCAAAAGTAGTTACTAAACCTAAAATAACAACAATTAAAATAATTGACTTTAACATATTTTTAGAATTATTAGTTGAATTCTCTTCTTGATTGTTTAAATTATAAAAACTTTTATTTTCTTGTTTTTCATCTTCTTTTATTTCTTTTCTATCCTCTATTTTTTCATCCTCATAATCTTCATAACTAAATTTATTATTCATTTTCCACCTATCCTTAATTTAATTATAAACTATAATATGATTTTTTAAAAGAAAAAATTTCCTCTATTAAAGGGAAATTTTCTCTTTACTATTATCTATTACTTTCCTACCAATTGAATTATAATAAATCTCATATTTAGAAATGTTTTTTAAATCATAACAATTTCTTCCATCAAAAATATAAGGTTTATCCATTAAGTTTTCATATTTTTTCAAATCAAATTCTTTTATATCTGGCCATTCGGTCATAATTAAGACAGCTTGACAATTACTAATTGTATCTTCTATTGTATTATAATAACTAATTTGTTCTTTATGTTTAGCCATTGCCTCATCATTAAATAAAACTCGATTAAAATTAGAAACACCAATTGGATCATAAGCTTTAATAATGGCTTTTTCTTTTAATAATAACTTAGTATTAATCAAAGCAGGAGACTCTCTAACATCATCAGTTCCTGGTTTAAAAGTAAGTCCCAAAATAGCAATTTGTAAATTTTCTAAATTTTTAAATTTTTCTTTTAGCTTTTTAAATAAAATTATTTTTTGACTTTCGTTTACTTCTATACAAGCACCAATTGTTTTAATTTCAGAATTATATAATTTACTGCTAAAATATAAAGCTTTGGTATCTTTTGGAAAACAAGAGCCACCATAACCAATACCAGAATTTAAAAATTTATTGCCAATTCTTGGATCGTAACTCATACCCTTAGCCACTAAACTAATATCAGCCCCAATCTTTTCCGCAAAATTAGCTAGTTCATTCATATAAGATATTTTTAAAGCTAGAAAATCATTTGAAGCATATTTTACCATTTCTGCACTTTTCCTGTCCATTACTAATAAAGGTACATTATAAGGATCTTCAGTTAATGGCTTATATAAACTAGTCATAATCTTTTTAGCTTCTTCCTCTTCAACTCCAATTACAATTCTGGTTGCATACAAAGTATCATGAACAGCCGTTCCTTGAGCCAAAAATTCTGGATTACTAACAATCATTACCTTTATTCCGGGTTTTATTTTATTATTTATATAAATTTCTACTTCATCGTTAGTTCCAATTGGAACAGTTGATTTAACAACTATAACAACATCTTTTTCTATCGAATCAGCAATTTGATCTAAAACCATATACAAGTAATCTAAATTAGCTGAGCCATCTTCTCTTTCAGGAGTTCCTACTCCAATAAAAATAACATCAGCTTCTTGATAAGCTTCTTTATAATTAGTTGTATAATTTAGTCTTTCTTTATTTATTTCCATTAAATTTTCTAAATCTTTTTCATAAATAGGACTAATTCCTTGGCGCATTAAATTTATTTTTTTTTCATCGACATCAACACAAGTTACATTATGCCCAATATGAGCTAACGCTACCCCTGTAACTAGTCCAACATAACCAGTTCCTGCAACTGCAATTTTCATATATAACCTCCACATTTAAACGACAACTAAAATAATAACAAAGAAATTGAAAAAATTCAATAATGTTTACTATTTTTATACCAAATAACAAAATTTTCAATACCTTTTTCAAAAGATGTTTTCGGATTATAACCTAATAGTTTTTTAGCTTTACTAATATCTGCATAAGTTCTTTCAACATCTCCTGGTTGCATTGGTAATTTTTCTATCTGCGGATTAATGCCAACTACTCGACCAATTATATTTATCATGGAAAGAAGTGTAATTGGACTAGAATTTCCAAGATTTATAATTTCATAAACATTTTTATTTTCTTCTGTATATTGAATACTTTTTTCTATTCCAAAGACTATATCATCAATGTAAGTATAATCACGACTAGTTGATCCATCGCCAAACATAGGAATTTTTTCATTATTTAACATTAACTGTGTGAATTTATTAATAGCTAAATCAGGTCTTTGCCTTGGACCATAAACGGTAAAGAAACGAAGCATTATTACATTAAAATTAAATAATTTATGATAAACATGCGTCATTACTTCATTAGCTTTTTTAGTAGCTGCATAGGGACTAATCGCAAAATCAACTATATCTGTTTCTTTAAAAGGAACCGTTTTATTATTTCCATAAACACTACTACTAGATGCCATAACTAAATTTAAAACATTATATTTTTTCATAGTTTCTAATAAATTTTGTGTTCCCATACAATTTACTTCTTGATATAAAATTGGATCTTCAATACTTGGTCTAACTCCAGCCATAGCTGCTAGATGAATAACTGCATCAATTTTATTTTCAGAAAATATTTTATCTAAAAGTTCTATATCTCGAATGTCCCCTCGATATAATTTATAATTTAGATTTAAAAGAGCCTCTTTAATATTCTCTTCTTTTATTTTTGGATCATAAAAATTACAAAAGTTATCAATTACTAAAACTTTGCAATTATTTTCTAATAGTTTATCTGCAAGGCTTGATCCAATAAAACCTGCTCCACCAGTAATTAAATATGTTTTCA
>CALVYM010000142.1 GCA_944372205.1 uncultured Bacilli bacterium | reverse complement strand
AGTTAATGAAGAAATATGCACTAAATTTAATTTAGATTGTGGTAGATGGTAATGAAGAAAATATTAATTTTTATTGCTTTGTTCTTTAGCATTATTACTACAGCTATAGCTGCAACTAATCCTTATGGTAAATATCAAGATTTATATGGTGTTACAACAATTAGATGTGCTTGGTATGCTTGGCAACAAGCTTATGATAATTTAGGTGTTGCCCTACCCGGTTGGGGAAATGCACAAACTTGGTATAATTTAGCTGCACAAGCAGGCTTTAGTGTAGGACAAGTTGCCAAAGCTAATTCAATTGCAGTTTGGTCAAGCAGTGATGCTTACGGTCATGTTGCTTATGTTGTATCAGTTGATAGTGATGGTGTGTATATGACTGTTAATGAAGGTGGTATGCCAGATGCAGTAGATTCCGAAGGTATTATAATTGGTTCAAGAAAATCAACTAGTGCCGCTAATTTAATTGGTTTTATTTATTTGAGTGATGCTCCAAAGAATAATTCTAATTCAACATCAAGCAATTCAAGTAATACAAATAATAAATTATCAAGTAATAAAAACATAACTAGCCTAGAGATAGATATAGAGGATTTTTCTTTTGATCAAAATATATTTGAATACAATTTAGAAGTGCCATATAATAAACAAATTGTTTCAATTAAAGGTTCTTCAGAAGATGCTAAAGCAATCATTACTGGTCTTGGTGATAAAGCCCTACAAGTAGGCATTAATACCTACCCTATAATTATCACTGCTGAAGATGGTAGTTTCATAGAATATACAATAAATATAACAAGATTAGAAAAAGAAATTAAAACTCATGATACAAATGAAAATATGGAAAATGAAAAGAATAACAATACGGATTCTAATAATACAACATTAATTGTTGGAATTAGTACCGGAGTAATTATTGTAGCTATTATTACGGGTATAGTTATGTATAAAAAAAAGAAAAAGATTTAAATATATACTATGGCTTATATGATGAAAGCTTTTATTCAAGCAGAAATGAAAAAACTTATTGCAGAAATAAATAATAAATAAACTTAACAT
Source organism: uncultured Bacilli bacterium (assembly GCA_944372205.1). Taxonomy (GTDB): domain Bacteria; phylum Bacillota_I; class Bacilli_A; order RF39; family UBA660; genus Onthocola_B. Next base: position 1,607 of record CALVYM010000142.1, on the reverse strand, counting down.
TATTATCATATTTATAAATAAAGGTGGTAATAATATTTTTATTTTAACTATTAATATACTACTTTCTTCCCTTATTTATGTGTGTTTTTAACATTTTTCGTACATTTTGTACGAAAACAATACAAAAATATGTACATTTTGTACGAAAAGTGGTAAAATGGATATAGAGGTGAATTAAATTATGTATAGAAAAATAGAAGAAGAATTAAAAAAGTGGAAGAATGATTATAAAATGCCCCTTATGTTAGTTGGAGCAAGACAAACAGGAAAAACTTATATTTTAGAAGAATTTTGTAAAAATAATTTTGATAATTACATTTATATTAATTTAGACAAAGAAGAAAATATATCTGAAATATTTGAAGAAACTATTGATCCAGATACAATAATTGAAAAAATTGAAATTATTAAAAATACAACTATTGATCCAGTAGACACAATAATATTTTTAGATGAAATACAAGTAAATGAAAGAGCCATAACTTCTTTAAAATATTTTTGTGAAAGTGAAAAACCTTACAAAATAGTTTGTGCCGGTTCACTTTTAGGAGTTAAAATCAATAGATTTAAATCATCATTTCCAGTTGGTAAAGTAACAATTAAATACTTATACCCAATGGACTTTGAAGAATATTTAATTGCTCTAGGTGAAGATAAATTAATTAATGAAATTAAAGAACACTATAATTCTTGTGAACCACTAATGAATCCAATACATGAGAAAGCATTAGATTTATATAAAAAATATTTAGTATTAGGGGGAATGCCTGCGATGATAAATAATTTTATATCTAATGACTATAACATATCTCATGTTAATTTTGAAATTCAAGAACAAATAATTACTTCATATTTAGCAGATATGAATAAATATACAGAAAACAGTGAAGGAATTAAAAATAGTCAAATATATAATTCTATACCTAAAGAACTAGCTAGAGTTAATAATACTTTTAAATACAGTATAGTTGATAAAGATGCTAGAAAAGTTAGGTATGTTAGTAGTTTAGATTGGTTACTAGCTAGTAATATGATATTAAAATGTGATTTAACCGAAAAAAATGAATCACCATTAAAAGCATTCGTTAATCCCGATAAATTTAAAATATATTTAAGTGATGTGGGATTACTTAGATCATTATCCAATTTAGAGTATAGTGAAATTCTTTTAGATAAAAATGAAATGTTTAAAGGTGTTCTTACAGAAAACTATGTAGCATGTGAATTATATCCTAAATCTAAAGAACTATATTACTATAATTTTGATAAATACGAAATAGATTTTTTAGTTAAAATAAATGGAGATATTATTCCCATAGAAGTAAAAAGTGGTAGAAGAACTAATAGTAAGAGTTTAAATGAATATATAAAAAAATATAATCCTAAATATAGTATAAGAATATCTACTAAAAATTTTGGTTATGAAAATAATATAAAATCAGTTCCATTGTATGCAGTATTTTGCATAAACAAAGCAAATTAAAATTAATAAACTTAACATTATTATCATATTTTTAAATAAAGGTGATAATAATGTTTTTTAATGAAATACACACTAGAATAAGATATGTATTTTTAGTAGTTATTATAGTTTTAATTATAGCTAT
>CALVYM010000141.1 GCA_944372205.1 uncultured Bacilli bacterium | reverse complement strand
CGAGATTATGTTCAAGTGAAATGGTATCGTTTAGAAGATGTATTTTTGAAGATAAAAGAAAGTCTTTAATTTTTATATTTCCAAGCTGACCACGTGGGAAAATAAAAAAAACAGACTATAAAAGTCTGTACGATTCAAAATGGAGCAATAGATAAGATAATTTGAAACCTATTACCTATAAGAAAAGTTGTTAATACAACTAATTTCTATAACAATAATACCATATTTTGAAAATAATTAAAACTAAATTAATAAAATTGATAAAAATAATGATATAATTGTATAAGAAAGGTAGAGATTATCGATGGCTGAGTTTGTATCGATTGATAAAAATAAGTATAAAATTGTTGGAATACTAACAGAAGAAGATATAAATAAAATAAATGCATTTAAGAATAGAACTACTTTAATACTTGATAATACTGTTGGTTTATCAAGTGAATTAGTTTCTAAGATAGTATCAGATAGAGTTGTTTTTAGTATTAAAGGTGGCTTGGATTATGATGCGAAAGAAAAATATAAAGAACAAAAATATATTGATAGAACTTTTCTATCGCCAAGTGGATTAGAAAAAATAATTAAATATTTTGAGTATAATGAACAAATGATTAATCCAGATTGGAATGAATTTGAAAAGGCTATGTTTTTATATAATGCTTTAGTTGTAGATATGGAATATGCTGAAGATTATGAAAAAATTCAATCACAAGGAACAACCGAAAGGAGTTTAAATGGAGTATTATACGGAAAATTAGTTTGTGCTGGATTTGCTCAAGTGTATAAAGAAATGCTCGATAGAGTTGGTATAAAGAATTATTATCAAAATCAAAAGGATGTTCACGCATTTAATGTTATTGAAATTGATGGAAAAAAATATGGTGTAGATATTACATGGGATAATAACGATAAAAAGAATAATAATGGAAGATGTGGATTTGGTAGATTTGGACATGATCCTGAATTTTATACTCGACATGGACACCAATTATACAAGGAAGTAGATGTATCCGATGATTTTGAGATAACTATTTTAGAAAAGGTTTATGACAATGATGAAGAAGTATATGATTTATCATTACTTAGCATGGAACAATTAAATGAGTATTATAGTCATATTGCGTCAAGCGTTAGTGCTAGAAAACCATTTAGATATAACCTACAAGACCAACCCCTTGAAATTAAGAATAAGTATTTACCTGTTGATACTGTCGATTTAATATTAAAACAAGAAGCTACACAAGAATATCCTATTGTTGTAATCCTAGACTTTTTAAAAAAGAGAAATGCATTACAAGTTAATCCTCAACTAATAGAAGCTTTTTCTAGTAGAAAAGGATATTTATTGGACATAGGTGATAGTAATGGAAAATATAGATATGGTTTAGATTTATCATTAATTGGTATTGATAATTATGAGATGGATAGAGGCGGAAATATAACATTTGAAAACGGTAACGAAAGAAGACATGATGCTATTTGGGGAGTCGGTGTTAATAATTCAAATATGACTCAAGAGGAATTAAATACTTTATATAATCGTCTTAATCAATATGTAACACAATATTTAAATAATTATATTTCAGATATTATTAAAAATTTAGATACATTACTAACAAACTATGAATACAAACCAGACGAACGGGATACTAATAGAGTAATAGAAAATGGCAATATATATAGTAAATTAGCAATATTAGTTAATAGTCGTGATTATTTAATACAATTAGGTTTGAGTAATCAAGAAGTAGATAATATTATACAAAGAATAACAAGCAAATATAATGAAATACATAAACCATACGAAAGTAATATTAGTAAAAAAGACAATGATTTAGATTTTTTATCAGCAGTTTTTGATGATTTAAATATGGTATGGCAAACAATAGAATATGATTTGCAAAAGCAAATAACTGAAGAAGAATTTATTTCTTTATATAGTAATGTTGATTATATGATTAATTTGTTTGAAAAATATATTACTATTGCGGGAGATAAAAATTTCAAATTTGATGAATATGGTATTTCAAAAGAAGATTTACAACAATTATTAAATAAAGTAATACAAGATTATCAAAACAAAAAAAAGATAGATAAATCAGTTGAATTTGAAGAAACTCAAAGTTCAGGAATGAAAAGATAAATAAAGACAATGACTTATAATGACAAGTCATTGTCTTTGGGAATAATAGTATTTAGTTAAGTTTTAAGTAATCTTCTAAATCAGATAACTTTATTTTATTACACAAGTTTTCAATAAATATCTCATTAGAATAATTAAAAGCAAGAAATGTTATATCATTAATTATTATTCTATGAGGTTCAACATAGGTTAAGTTAGTTCTATCGATTTTTCTTATACTACCATTTATAATTTGCATGTTGGTATTTGAAAATTCACATATTAGTTCTAACTTCTTTTTTAATGATTCTTCAATAACTATTTCTTGCTTAATAATATTTACCATAGAAACCATCCTTTCTTTAATAGGATAGTCTTTGTATGACTTCCAAGCTAAACGTGGAGTTCGATACACAAAAAAACTAATCCATTTCTGAATTAGTTGTATTTAAGCTCGGAAAGTTCGAGCGTATTTCCTTATGGAGCGGATGATGGGAATCGAACCCACGTGGTCAGCTTGGAAGGCTGAAGTTCTACCATTAAACTACATCCGCAT
>CALVYM010000140.1 GCA_944372205.1 uncultured Bacilli bacterium | reverse complement strand
TAAATTTTAATTAAAACTTTAGCCGCAAAGGATTTAAAATAAATGAGTGATAGAATTAAAAAAATAAAAATTAAACAAGCAGATGGCACTTTTAGTGATTATATTCCAATAGGTGCTAATGCTAAAGATATAGATTTACAATATAATGGAAGTAATGTTGAAAATACACTAAAGAAAAAACCTTACTATTATGATAATGTAGCCACAATGAAACTTGATGATACATTGAGAGAAGGAGATATGGCTATTACTCTTGGATATTATGAAGCTAATGATGGCGGAGGAGCAGAATATAAAATTATTAATAATGAATCTTTAGAAGACGATGGTGGAAGTATTCATGAATTAAATAATGGATTAAAAGCTCAATTGATAATAAATGAATTAAATATCAAACAATTTGGTGCAAAAGGTGATGGAATTACTGATGATACAAATTATTTTAAAAGCGTAATAAATTATTTAAAATCTTTAAATACGAAATCCATTGCTCTCAATATAAATAGTGGAAGTTATTTAATTACGTCATCTATTGAATTACCACTATACATTTCCTTAGTATCTCTAGGAAATGTAAAATTCATTTATACTGGAGAAAATGAATTTTTACATTTTATAAATACAGAAATTATCTCTCATGGGTTATCGCAAAATGCTTATAATATAAGAAATATTTTAGATGGATCTAAGGGAACTATAATAATTCAAGGAAGTGGTTCTTCTAGTAACCAAACTGGAATAAAAATAGGAGAAGATACACTTGGTACACTTCATGTTACTCATAGCGGATGGTTTAATATTACTAATATATATATTGAAAAATTTTCTATTGGAATTTATTTTACTAATATTCAAAATTATATGCAAAGATTTTATAATGTTGTAATTTCAAATTGTGGAATTGGAATTAACAATTCTAGTAAATCTACTACAAATAGTGGAGAAATTATTACTTTTAATTCCTGTGCAATATTAAATAATAATATTGGAATACAAATTGATAATATTATTAATTTTAATTTTGATAATTGTTCAATTGATTATAATCAAAATGGAATTATATTAAACTATGGCGGATATTATGAACTTAATTTAACAAATTGTTGGTTAGAAGCAAATAATAATATAGGAGAGAGTTATTTGATTAAATCAAACTCTACATCCAGCAATTTAACTACCGTAAATTGTGATAATTGTTATATTTTTCCTAGAAACAAAATCCCATCTACACAATTTTATGGAAAAATGTTTTTAAATTTAAAAGGATGTTCATTTCAGGCTAACAGATATACTCAAGGAAATTATGCAGAAGGAGAATTTTTATGTAATAATGATGTAGTGTTAAACAGTCTAGATGGAATTCATTTTATAGAAAATCCAATAGTTGCTTCTTCTAATTTGGCTATCAATAAAAATTGGAATTTTTCAACTGGTGAAAATGGCTCTAATATAATAGATGGGTTCCAAATTATAGGTGGTGAAGGTTCTTCTTCAGTAAAAATCACTAATTCGAAATATTATACTTCCGATAAGTCTATTCAATTTTTAGGAGATGGAACTTACAATACCATTAAAACTAATAAGATTGATGTTTCTAAATATAATTTTATTATAGGAGATGCTTTAATCTATATGTCTGATATAGATGGAGGAAGCAATGGATTAAATATTACAACCACTATAAAATTTTATGATGAAAAAGATATTCAAATAGGAAATAGTATAAGTTATACTCAGAATTTTACATATGATGCAGAGAAATTAAACCAATGGTTTAGTATCCCTCAGGGTATAAATGATAGTATAAATAATTCTATAAGAGTTCCTTATAATGCGAAAACATGTGATATTCAATTAGCTATAGGAAATATAAAAAGTGAATTTTTTATTGATAATATTATTATTATTGGATTTTAATAATAGGACTAGAATATTTAATATTTCTAGTCCTTTTTTAATATAAAAATAAAGGAAAAGGAATTATATTAATTAAAATAAAGGAGAATAAAAGTGGATGACATAATAACTTTGCTAATTAGCTTATCAGCTTTAATAACAGCAGTAGCCACTTTGATACGAGACTTTATTAAAGCTAAAAAAGAAATAGAAGAAGCTTTACCCACAAAAATTAAGCATCAGTCTGATATAGACATGAAAATTCATGATAGATTAGAAGAAGCAAAAGAATATTTAAATGCAGATAGAGTTCAAATTTATGATTTTCATAATGGAGGACACTATGCAAATGGAAGAAGTGCATTAAAAACTTCTTGTTCTTTTGAAGTTGTAAGAAATGGAATTGAAGGACATCAAAAAGAATTACAAGCAGTTCCATTATCTTGTATTCCTCAATTTATACAAGAACTAGTAAAAAATGGGGAATTAAAAGTAGATGATTTAGAAGAAATAAAAAATACTATGCCATCCACTTATCAACTAAAAAAAGAGCAAGATATAGCTTCTTTTTATGATATAATTTTAAATGATGAAAAAGGTGAACCAATTGGATTTTTAGCTTTTCAATATACTAAAACTAATTGTGTAAACTTTACTAAAGAAGAAAAAAATCAAATCTTAAAATTAAAATTCTTTATAGAAGAAAATTTAAAAGATATGGTTTCAAAGAATAAAAAATAAGAAGGACAAGAACGGAGGAAAAATTTTCTATGGATAAGTTAAAATATATTAAAATAGAAAATGAA
>CALVYM010000139.1 GCA_944372205.1 uncultured Bacilli bacterium | reverse complement strand
TGCGGTCCGGCCAGTCTTTTATCTTAACTCTTCGATAAACTATGTATCGGGCAGCGGAAGTTCCGCTGACCCGATCCGGATAAGCTAATGGCGAGGAAATTGCTCGTCTTGGGCCCTTGCGGTCCAGGCGAGCGGGGCACTTTTTTTGGCTAGAGGGAAGAAAAATAGAATAGTGAAGAACTTTTGCTAGAACAACGTCTGAATGACTGCAGCGAAGTTGCAGGCGTTCAGGGGGGGGCCGCTTTTGGAGTTATCAACACTCCCGCCGGTATAGCGGGATATAATACTATACTAATTATATTTATAATTAACTAAATAATATTATGAATAATACTATTAAATTAGATGCTGGAATTTTTAGTAGTATGACCGAGTATAACGGGTTATATTATATAAATAGGAGCAGGATAAATAATAATTATGATGTTAATTATTTTGGGTAATCTTGTAATAAATTTCCCGCAATTCGGACAATTCGAATAATGCCTTTCAAGTGAATTCCACAGGATATGTCAATAACAATACCGTGAACAATTCGAACGGCGTGCGGCCAGACCTTTACAGTTCCAGTAATATAAGATTAAGGTTTTATGATTGAGTGAGGTAAATTAAAAGCGGTAAGAAGAAGTGAAATTATATAGTGAAGTGTTGGAGGCCATAAAAACTCCGGAGGGATAACATCCCTCGGAGAGCCGCTTTTTAACCACTTATCAACAATAATGGAGGTATTATGTATAGTTATATAATAGGAAAAGTAACAGATGTTAATAGTAATAATATAGTACTTGAATGTAATAATATTGGGTATTTAATTTATATACCCAATCCTTTTAGTTATCAAATAGGTAATGAATATAAAGTATTTGTTTATAATAAAATATCGGAAGATGAATATAGTTTGTATGGTTTTAAAACTAAAGAGGAATATGAACTATTTTTGCGTCTTATTAGTGTTAAAGGGCTAGGAGCAAAACTTGCACTTCCTATTCTTGCAACAGGTTCTATCGCAGGTATAGTTGATGCAATTGATCGGGAAAATATTTTATATTTAACTAAGTTTCCTAAAATTGGGGATAAATTAGCTCGCCAAATAATTTTGGATTTAAAGGGTAAAATAAATATAGATGTAACAGATGAAATAGAAAATGATGAAACAGAAGATTTAATTGATACACTTGTTGCTTTAGGTTATAAACAAACAGAAATAAAGAAAGTAATTGGTCAAATAGATAGAAGCAATACATTAGAAGAACAAGTTAAAGAAGCATTAAAATTACTATTAAAGTAGGTGTGATATGAATAAAGGTTTTACATTAGTTGAACTTATGGCGGTATTAGTGTTAATTGTTATTATAGCTTCTATTGGTTATGCTGGAATTACAGCGGTTCAGAGAAATATTAATCAAAACTTGTGGGAAGCTACAGTTGAAGAAATAGAAACGGGAGCTGTAAAATATGGGCAAGATAATTTAAATGCTTTAAATACTAATGAAACATGTAATATTGATGGTAGTGAAACTAGAAATTGTATAGAGGTAACTGTAGAATTCTTAATAAATAGTAATTATATTGATACTGATGAAGTAGATGATAGCGAAAAAGAAATAATAACTAATAATGTAACTGGGGAAATAGTTAATGATAATATAGTATGTATTTATTTAGAAAATAATCGAGTATATGCAGAATATCAAGAATAGTGCTTGCTATTCTTTTTCTTTGTATGATAAAATAGATATCGGAGGATTAATTATGGAAAAATATGTGTATTTGTTTAATGAAGGAAACAAAGATATGCGAAATCTTCTAGGTGGTAAGGGTGCAAACCTTGCAGAAATGACTAATATTGGTCTTCCTGTTCCTAGAGGATTTACTGTTACAACAGAAGCTTGTAACAAATACTATGATGATGGTAAAGTTCTAGATGATGCCATTGTTGAAGAAATTAAAAGTAATCTAGAAAAATTAGAAAGTATCACTGGTAAAAAATTTGGTGATTTAGAAAATCCCCTTTTAGTAAGTGTTAGAAGTGGTGCTAGAGCAAGTATGCCAGGAATGATGGATACTGTACTTAATCTTGGCTTAAATGATGAAATAGCTGCATCTTTTGCAAGCAAGATTAATAACAAAAGATTTGTATATGATTCATACAGAAGATTTATTCAAATGTTTGCTGATGTAGTTAAAGGTTATTCAAAGAGTAAGTTTGAGAGTATCATTGATGAAGTAAAGGCCGAAAAAGGTGTTAAAGATGATATTGAACTTGATGAGAGTGATATGGTTTTATTAACAGATAAATTTAAGAACGCTTACAAGGAATTTGCAGGGGAAGATTTCCCACAAGATCCATTTACGCAATTAATTGAAGCTGTTAAAGCAGTATTTAGAAGTTGGAATAATGAAAGAGCTATATATTATAGAAGAATAAATGATATTCCTGGCTCTTGGGGAACTGCTGTAAATGTTCAAGAAATGGTTTATGGTAATAGTGGCAATACTTCTGGTACAGGGGTAGCCTTCACCAGAAATCCTGCAACTGGAGAAAAGAAATTATTTGGAGAATACCTAATCAATGCTCAAGGTGAAGATGTTGTTGCAGGTATTCGTACGCCTTCAGAAATTGATACTCTAAAAGAAGTTATGCCTGATGTGTATGAAGAATTTGTGCGTATTGCTAATTTACTTGAAGATCACTACTCTGATATGCAAGATATGGAATTTACAATTGAAAATGGTAAATTATTCATACTTCAAACTAGAAATGGTAAAAGAACAGCTAATGCTGC
>CALVYM010000138.1 GCA_944372205.1 uncultured Bacilli bacterium | reverse complement strand
GTAAATTTAAAAACTAATATTTCCGATAAATGTTATTTATATTTTGATATAGTACCACCAGATGTAACAATAAATACTAATAATAACGGTACATTTAATCCATCAACTCCAGCAACTCTTAGTTGTACTGGATCAGATGCCACATATAATCCACTTTATCAAAGAATAGAAATATCAAGTATAGCAAATAAATATACATCATGTAATTTAACATATCAAACTCCAAGTTCTACAACCTACCTAAATAACTACATCATAGGACTTTCTGGTTCAACCCAAGGAACAGGACAAGTGGTTAATGAAAATGGATATAGATACGAAGGAAAAGATCCAAATAATTATATCTGGTTTAATAATGAACTATGGAGAATCATAGGAGTATTTGATGAAGCATCACACGGAGTAAGTGGCCAAAATTTGGTTAAGATAATTAAAGTAGATTCTATCGGAGGATTAGCATGGCATAAATCAAATACCAATGATTGGACAGCATCAAGTTTAATGAAATTGCTAAATGGAGCATATTATAATTCAGAAAATGGTACTGGAGGAGAATATTGTTATGGATATTCAACAACAGTTCCTGCAGGAAATTGTGATTATACAGAAACTGGAATAAATGATACCTATAGACCAATGATAGAGAATGTAACATGGCATCTTGGAGGACATTCAAGTACAGGTGCAACAGCAGAGGCCTTTTATGGATATGAACGCGGAACAACAGTATATAGTGGAAGACCACCAACAACTACAGAATATATAGGATTAATGTATCCCAGTGATTATGGATATAGTGTGCTTTCTAGTTCATGTGCTAGAACAACAAATTTAAGTGATTATGATACAGCAACTTGTGCCGGACAAAGTTGGTTGTATGGCCAAGGATACGAATGGACAATTACTCCGAGTTCGTCGCTCAGTGACGATGTGTTCCGTGTGAGCAGCGGCAGTCTGCGCAGCGGCGACGCGTACTTTGGGTTTGCCGTCCGACCTGTCTTGTATCTAGACTCTTCTGTCTATGTAATCGATGGAAATGGATCTATAAGTGACCCATATATAATAGGTATGTGATAAACTTAAAACCTCCGCCGGCGGCATGTCCGCCACGGAGGCCAAGTTATCCACATAAATTACTAATTTATACTTTACACTATACCCAAACTTATGTTACTATAAGTTTGGGTGATTTTTTTATGAGAAAAAGTATATCTGTTGGAGATCTTCTTAATATTAGTAATATTGGTTCTTTTGTAAGTGGTAATGATTTAATTAAAGCTACAAGAATACCAAAAGATAATGTAACTTTAGAAGAAAAAGTTAGTTATCAAGATTGTACTAATTATACTTTTTCTGTTGAATCTCAAAGTTATTATGATGAATATTATGAAGTATTTATTAAAATATCTAATGATTATAAAATAAAAGAAGTAAAATGTGATTGTATTCAGTTTAAAAATTTTGATTCTTGTAAACATGTCGGAGCAGTAATTCTTTATTATTATGAAGAATTATTTAATATGAAGGAAGATAATAAAACTATTAGTAATAGAATATTAGATAAGTTTGTGAGTAGAGAGAGCATTAGTATCAAAAAAGAATTAACTGTTAATTTAAATATTACATATAATAATAGATATTATTATGGGGGATTTTATGACCCAAAAGTAACTATAGGTTTAGATAAATTATATAATTTAAATAGTAAAATTGGAGCTTTTAAAAGAGTTTATGAAGATAATGAGGGGGAAGTTAATTTTGGTAAGTTTTTTTTGTATGACCCTAAAAAATACTATTTTAATGAACATGATAAAAAAATAATTGATGCCCTAATTGAACTTACTAAAGGAGTTAATGGAAGATACTACACAACTAGTGAATTAAAAAAGTTTTTTAAAAATATTAAAGATTGTTCTTTTGTTATTAATAATTATCAAATGGATGGGATAAGTGAGGAATTTCCCATTAATACTAATTTAAGTAAGAATAGTGATATATATAATTTAAAATTTGATTTAAGTGATGTAATCCGCGTATTAGATGATTTTGAATATATCATCTATAAAGGTAAAATGTATCACTTAAAAAAAGATGAACAAGAGTTAATGGAAGATTTAATGGATTATGAAATAGATAGTATAGAAATAACTAAAGAAAAAATAGAAGACTTTACTAAAGGATTAATGAATGTTTTAAAAAGCAAAATGGAAGTTGATGCAACAGTAGATGATTTAATAATTACCTCTAATATCAAAGTAGAATTATACTTTGATATTAGAGAGTATTATATTGAATGTAGCATTAAGTTTATTTATGATAATAATACTGTTGATTATTTTGATAAAAATAGTGGAGTTTTAAGAGATATAGAATTTGAAACTAATGTTATAAATGATCTAGTTAAATATAATTTTGTTACTCTTGATAACAAAATTATATTAAGAGATCTAGATAAACAAGTTGAATTTATTGAAAGTGGCCTAGAAGAGCTCGCGGAAAAATATGTAGTATACACTACAGAAAAATTTAAAAGTGTAAGTATAAAGAAGAAGACTAATGTTTCATCAATGTTTAGTATTGGTGTAGATAATATTATGAGCTTTAATTTTGATCTTGGAGATATTTCTAGTGATGAGTTAGTAAATATATTTAAAAGTATTAAAAATAAGAATAAATATTATCGCCTTAAAAATGGGGATATATTAAATTTGGAAGATGAATCACTAAATGAATTAGAAAATTTAGCTAATGATTTAGATTTAAGTGATGAAGATATTATAAATGGTCATGGTAGTATTGAA
>CALVYM010000137.1 GCA_944372205.1 uncultured Bacilli bacterium | reverse complement strand
AACTAAAAAATAAATTGTTAGCATATAAAGAATAAAGGAATAAATAATAAACGTTCGGAATTTATTAATTGATCCATATTTATGATATTGATGAAGAATAAAAGGAGCTGTAAAGATAAAAGCTATCAGAGGAAAGATAAAGATAGCTGTTTTAATGGCTGTTATATAACTCATAAAAAATTACTATTCCAAATTCTTTTTTCATCTTAATATCGCTCCTTTATGATATTTTTACTACATAAATAAGTAATTAAAAAATATCCACCATAAATAAATACTATAACAAAAGCAGTTACTATAATTGATTTTACTAATTCATCTTTGCCAAATGTTTCTAATAAATAGGCACAAAATTTAATCCCAAAAATCGAATGAATTATGGCTAAAATAAGTGGAAACATAAAGAATATGGCAATTTGTCTAAATAAAGCTTTATTTAACATATCTTCATCAGTACCAATTTTTCTTAGCATCTGAAATCTTTCTTTGTTATCAGTCGATTCGGATAATTCTTTAAGAGCTAAAATAGCTGCACTGGCTATTAAGAAGACAATCCCTAAATATAGTCCTATAAAAGTAATCATAGCTCCAAGACCAATACTTCCTTCATATAAAGACAATTTTGTCGTAGCTTCTAGATCCGTATTTTTGGCATATGAACTATTTCCAAGGGCTATAATCATATCTTCTATTTCTTGTTTTTCTTCATCGGTTTCGGCTTTATAATTAGCAACTAAGATACCTTCTTCTCTTACAAAATTTTCAAGAACATCATCAGGAACTACAAATATTCCAGTATTAACATGACTACTTGTCATATAAACAAATCCATTAACACATTCTGCATATTTAGGATGTAAAGTAATACCATTTATTGTAATTTTGACATCTTGCTTTAATCCTTGATTACGAATATTAATCCATGAGTCAAAATCAGCAATAATTACATATTCATGACTATTTAAATGAATTGGCTCTAAACCATATAACTCAGCAAGTTTATTATAATCGCTTACCTTGATAAAAGTTTCTGCCATATCATAATCTAAATACGGAAATTGTTTAGCTATTTCTTGGTAGGAATTTCCCAAAGTATCCCGAACTAAAATGTCATTACTTGCATATAAATTGAATTCAACCGTATCTTTAAAATACTTATCTGTATCAAAACCAAGTCTTGCTAAGGTTTCTCCGACAGTAATTTTTGAATCTTCAATAATACCTTCCGAATATCCTGAATTAGCTGGTAAATCTAGTTTTTTATCAAGTTGGATATCAACTGGAGCCATCGTTTTTAAATTGCTGGTCATGGAATTACGAATCGAAATAGCACTTGCTAAAATACAAATTGTAAAAAATAACATTAAACAGATAATTGTAATTGAAAATACTGTTGTATTGATTTTACTACTAAATTGTCGTAAAGTAAAACTATTTAAACCCTTATAATAAACATTTTTGATACTTGATAATATTTTAAGTAACAATCCTGATAAAGACCAAAAAATAAAGAAGGTCGATATAGCTCCTAAGGCTATAGGAATTAATATTTTATCAGCTGTTTGCATATCGGTTACTCCAACTGTTACACACCAATAAGCATATCCTAAGGCCCATAGTGATATAATAAAGACAATTATACAAAGCCAAGGATTTTTCAATTTAATTTTTTCCGATTTTTTGCTAGCATTAAATAAATCAATTAATTTACAACGACTTACATTATAGGTGTTAAAAATCATAACAAGTATATACATTACTCCAAAATAAACAAGTGTCTTTATAAAAGCTGATTTAGAAAAGACAAACGTAAATTCGGTCATTTTTGCTTCAAACATATTAGCAACAAACAAGCTCATAACTTGTGATAAAAGCGTTCCTAGCACTAAACCAACCACTAACGATATACATCCAATAATTAAAGTTTCAAAAAATAATATTAAAGATATTTTCCTTTTACTCATCCCAAGTGTTAAATAGATACCAAATTCTTTATTTCTTCTTTTCATTAAGAATCTATTGGCATAAATAATTAAGAAGCCTAAAACAAAGGCCACAAAGACACTTACACCGGATAACATATTATTCATTAAGTCAATAATCTCATAAGTTGATGATGATACATTCATCATAACCGTTTGACTTTCAATCGCATTAAATATATAAAATATTCCAACCCCTAATATTAAAGTAAAAAAGTAGATGGCATAATCTTTTATACTTCGAGCAATATTTTTTATTGATAACTTAAAGAGCATCATTTAAATCTCCCCCTAAAAGGGTTACAACATCGATAATTTTATCAAAAAATTCTTTCCTTGAATCATCACCTTTATGTAATTCATTAAAAATTTTACCATCCTTGATAAAAATTACCCTCGTTGCATAACTTGCTGTAAAAGCATCATGAGTAACCATCAATATAGTTGCCGAAAGTTCTTTATTTAAATACGTAAAACACTCTAATAACATTTTAGCTGATTTAGAATCTAAAGCCCCAGTTGGCTCATCAGCAAGAACCAATTTGGGATTAGTAATAATAGCACGAGCCGAAGCAACTCTTTGTTTTTGTCCTCCACTCATCTGATAAGGATATTTTTTTAAGACATCTTCTATATCCAACTCTTTGGCAACTTTTCTAATTCTTGCCTCAATTTCCTTTGCCGGAACATTTTGAATAGACAATGCTAAGGCAATATTTTCATAAGCAGTCAAGGTATCAAGTAAATTGAAATCTTGAAAAATAAAACCTAATTCTTCTCTTCGAAATTTATTAAGATCGTTACCTTTTAATTTAGTAATATCTAAAGA
>CALVYM010000136.1 GCA_944372205.1 uncultured Bacilli bacterium | reverse complement strand
TTACCATGGCTTGGAGCTTCAACTAGTCTTACTAATCTTGGTATTATTGTATTAAATACTTTATCTTTAAAGTATTTCCTAATTTCTTCAATAACCTCTAAACCTATATTAGTTCTACCATCAAGCATAGTTAAAAGTACTCCTTCAATCCTAAGACCAGGATTCATTCCATTTTGTACCATGATAATAGAATTAAGTAGTTGTGTAATACCTTCAAGAGCAAAGAATTCACATTGCACTGGTATTATTACACTATCGCTAGCAACTAATGCATTCATAGTACCAAGTCCTAGTGATGGTTGACAATCAATGATAATATAATCATAATTATCCTTTATTTCATCTAATTTTAGTTTTAATTGACTATTTTGTTCAAATGTCTTATCTTCAAGCATTTTTTTAACAAATTCAACATCAACTCCCGCAAGATTAATTGTTGCAGGTATAATACTTAAATTTTGAAACTTAGTCTTCTTAATTGCATTCTTAACTTCACATCTTCCTGTGATAAGTTCATAAACATCACACTTAAAATCATTGGAATTAAGACCCAAGCCAGTTGTAGCATTACTTTGGGGATCCATATCTATTATAAGTACTTTTTTACCTAATTTCCCTAAAGCTGCCGATAAATTAATACTAGTGGTAGTTTTGCCAACACCACCCTTTTGATTAACAAGTGATATAATTTTAGCCATAATACAGCACACCTCTTCGTACTACTCTATTTTATCATATATTGCGGGTATTTTGAAATACTTTTATAAATTTTTTTATATTAAATTTAAAAACCAATAGAAATATGTTCTATTGATTTTCATATTTATCAAAAGTATTTATATATATATTTTTAATACCTTTCCTCTGTTCTATTACATTATCTTTATCAAATACTATATAACTAATCTTATTTCTATCAAGTAACCCTATAACTTTATTAATCATACTTACAGGAAAACCTAATCTATTATTTATTACTTTATAATTAGTTAATACACTAACAACTATTGCATCATTACCATAAACATTATAAACTAGCCATGTTTATATATCTTAACTACACATTCCATTACTACTCCATGCAGCACCTAGAAGCCTGCAACTTCGTCGCAGACTTCTAGACAAGGTCATTATTTTTTCTTCCAATTGCTAAAAATTCACCCCGCTCATCATGCCGCAAGGGCCCAAGACAAGCATTTGCCTCGCCTCTAGTTTATCCGGATCTTATTACTGGACAGTTTTTAGTCCTTAAAAACGGAAGGTTTTTATATATTCCTTCCGTTTTGCTATCTTATTTGTATAAACAACCACTTTATGTTATTATTATAT
This sequence comes from uncultured Bacilli bacterium, assembly GCA_944372205.1. Taxonomy (GTDB): domain Bacteria; phylum Bacillota_I; class Bacilli_A; order RF39; family UBA660; genus Onthocola_B. The sequence goes on along the minus strand of CALVYM010000136.1, from coordinate 1,494 downwards.
TATCAAAAAATCAAAAAAAGGTGGTTGTTTATGTATTTAGTATATAATAAAATTGATACTGTTGTAAATAAATTTCGTGATTATTTTTCAAATTTTTGTAATTCTAAGACTCTTCTTAACTTTTTACCAGAGTTCTTTTGTTCTCTTATTGATGCTGAATCTACCACTACTTCGAAAATTTCTCTTTCTTTATTTAATTCTATTAATGATTCTATTAATCTTGATCTCATTCTAAAAGAATTTATCGTTTCTTACATAATTCTAAATATAACATCCATTCTCTTTTTGATGCTATTGTTATTGATGTTTTATCTCGTTTTAAATTATCTCATTCTGATAGAAATATCCATATTTCTTTTGACCATATGTATGATAAATGTAATTTTACTGTTTTAATGTTTACTCTTCGCATTGGTAAACAAGGGGTTCCTATTTATTTTGAAGTTTTTAAAGGATCTGATAAAGAAGGTCATGGTGATGCCTTTAAAAACAAAAACATTAAAAAGGGTATTTTATATTGTCATAAATTAATTAAATCTGTTATTCCTGATGCTCATATTATATTTTTAGCTGACCGTTGGTTTGAAAATCTTTTTCCTTTAATGCAATATATTGATTCTTTGGGGGATGTTTTTGTTTTTCGTTGTAAACAAAACCTTAAGGTTTTCTATAAAAAATATCCTGAAAAACATAAAATTTGGATTCCTATTACTGAACTTCCTCATTTAGTTCATGCTTCTAAACTTTATACTAATTTAGAATTCACTAGAAAAAAATATGTTTTTAATCTTGCTTATTGCAAAAGCAAAGATCATAAAGAAGTTTGGCTACTTATTACTAATGGTAATCCTAGAGTTGCTAAAGCACATTATGGTTATCGTTTTGGTAGTATTGAATTTTTATTCAAATCTCAAAAAAACTAATGGTTTTTACCTTGAAGAATGTGGTATTAAAAAAATTCATGCTTTTCGCAATCTATATGCTTTAATTTGTATTGCTAATATTTATCTTACTTGTCTTGGCACCGATGTTTCTAAAAATTCCAAGTGTTATAAAAACATTGGCATTGTTATAACTCGTAAGAATTCTAAAACCAATAACAGATATCGTGTTATCTCTAGGTTTAGAACTGGTTTAATATTATTTAAAATGGCCATTAATTGTAAAAGAAGATTTAGACTCCCCATTACTTTTACTTTATATGATACTTAATATATTTTTATCTCTATAACTTATTGCAAATGGTAATTTAGCATTACCTTGTTTTAGCATGTAAAAATCCACTGATTTTTGATAAAATCAGTGGATTTTATTACTATCGGACGCACTTTTATACTAATTTTTACTCGGTTTTACCTAGTCTTAATCAAAACTGTCCAGTATTAAGTTAACCGGATTTATCATAGAACTATGATAAATTAGGTTATCATAGATTGGATTTTATCATAGATTTTAAAGAGAAAGCCTTTATTTATGGGACTTTCTCTTTTTATT
>CALVYM010000135.1 GCA_944372205.1 uncultured Bacilli bacterium | reverse complement strand
TACAATAAACGCATTTTAGCTAAATCAGATGCATCATAACCTTTACCATATTTTAGACTCAACTTTTTACCCCATTCATTAATCAAGTTATCCCCATACTTAGCTCTTTTCACACCACCTTGTGCTTCAACTATAAGCTTACCTATATTCCAATAAGTAAGTAAAGTACTAGAGTTATCTCTTAAAGCATTTGCTTTCTTAGTAGCTTCATTTTCAACAATTAATTCTTCTATATTCTTTAAATAATTCATAATCCCTCCATTTAATTTAGTGCATAAGTAGTAATTAAAATATCATCACTTGTAGTATATTCAATTACAAATTTGTTCTTTTTCTTAACTATTAATATACCAATTGTTTTATTATGAACATTTCTTTTTATGTTTTTATCTACATAATTTACATAAAACTCTAATTGAGATATATCATAGTGTTGAAGTTCTCTTGTTTTAACTTCAATTGCGACGAAAGCATTTATTAAATAATTAAAGAATAATAAATCTATTTTATATGTTTTATTATCCATATGTATTTTATATTCATGACCCATTAGTGCAAAACCAGTTCCTAATTCTAGGAATTTATCTTCAAGCAAAGATATAATGTACTTGTGAATAGCTTGTTCATCAATTTTATTCATATTTTTATCTGATTTTAAAACAATCGGATCTTTTATCATATCTTTAATTGATAATGAAGTATTATTAGTATCACTAATAATCTCAATATTGTTTTTATCAGCATAAGATAATCTATCAAAGGCTTTGTTTTTTATTTCTTTTCTTAACTCTCTTACTGATAGATTATTTAGTATTATTAAATTAATGTAGTAGTTTCTTGCGTTTAGATTTTTTATTGGCAAAATATAACGATAATGTGACCAACTTAATTGTTGGCACAGTGTGCCAACAATTGGAAAAGATATGTATAAAGTTCTCATTCTAGTTAAATTACTTTTATCATAACCTTTACCATATTTTAGACTCAACTTTTTACCCCATTCATTAATCAAGTTATCCCCATACTTAGCTCTTTTCACACCACCTTGTGCTTCAACTATAAGCTTACCTATATTCCAATAAGTAAGTAAAGTACTAGAGTTATCTCTTAAAGCATTTGCTTTCTTAGTAGCTTCATTTTCAACAATTAATTCTTCTATATTCTTTAAATAATTCATAATCCCTCCATTTAATTTAGTGCATAAGTAGTAATTAAAATATCATCACTTGTAGTATATTCAATTACAAATTTGTTCTTTTTCTTAACTATTAATATACCAATTGTTTTATTATGAACATCTCTTTTTATGTTTTTATCTACATAATTTACATAAAACTCTAATTGAGATATATCATAGTGTTGAAGTTCTCTTATTTTAACTTCTACAACTACATATGCATTAAGTTTAACATTGAAAAACAACAAATCTATTTTATATGTTTTATTATCCATATGTATTTTATATTCATGACCAGCTAGTGTAAAGCCTGTACCTAATTCTAAAAATTTATCTTCCAGTAAAGATATAATATATTTGTGAATTGCAAGTTCATCAATTTTATCTATATTTTTATCTGTCTTTAATATTATTGGATCTTTTATCATATCTTTAATTGATAATGAAGTATTATTAGTATCACTAATAATCTCAATATGTTCTTTATCGGCATATGATAATCTATCAAAAGATTTATTTTTTATTTCTTTTCTTAACTCTCTTACAGATAGATTATTTAGCATAACTAAATTAATATAATAGTTTCTTTCATTCTCATTTTTTATTGGTAAAATATATCGATAATGAGTCCAAGTCAATTTGGGGCTCACTGAGCCCCAAATTGAAAAATTATTATAAAAAGTTCGAAATCTTCTTAAAGATCTGGTATCATAATTCTTACCATACTTTTCACTTAACTTCTTTCCCCATTCATTTATCAAGTTATCTCCATACTTTGCTCTTTTCTCTCCACCTTGGGCTTCAACTATAAGCTTACCTATATTCCAATAAGTAAGTAATGTATTAGAGTTATCTCTTAGAACAATTGCTTTCTTTCTAGCTTCATTTTCTACTATTAATTCTTCAATATTTTTTAAATAATTCATTATTTCACCATCCTTTTTTTGTTATGGTTTATCTATGCTAACATAAACATTTATATAATGCAAATCATCAATTTTTAAAATTGAAGCCGTTTTTTGCAAAAAAATGACCAAATTTTAAAAAAATTTAGCAAAAAGAGCTTAAATTTTAAAAATTAGTAAAATTTCATTTTTTTGCAAAAAATTTTATGTTATGATTAAAATAGCTTAGAAAAGGGTATTTATGGCACTTAAAAGAGGAATTGTAAAACTAGATGAGTATACTAATGATTGGGAAAAAGAATATTTAAAAGAAGAAAAACTATTAAAATATCTATTAAAGGACAAAATAATAGAAATACACCATATAGGTAGTACTTCTATTCCAGGATTAAAAGCTAAGCCAATAATAGATATATTAATAGTTTTAAAAGATTTTGATTGTATTGATGATATTACAAATATATTAGAACTTTATGGTTATGAAAATAGAGGAAAACAAGGTATTGATGATAGATTCTTTTTTGCTGAATGTCCAAATGATGCCAGAACTCATTATATTCACTTTACTTTACCAAATAGTGATACTTATTATAATCAAATATATTTTAAAAAATATTTAATTGAACATCCCGAATATATCCAAAAATACTGTGATTTAAAAGAAAAATTAGCAAAACAATATGCAAATGAAAGACCTAAATATACTAAAGGAAAAGATGAGTTTATAAAAAGTGTTATCGCTAAAGCCCATCAAGAATATGATATATAAATTTAAAAATTG
>CALVYM010000134.1 GCA_944372205.1 uncultured Bacilli bacterium | reverse complement strand
TTTTTATATTACCAACAAAGCCTTCTTTATTTCTATATCCTCTGATAGATACTTCTTTTAACTTTGGTAATGTTATTGTTTTATTTTTTAAATCTAATCTTATACTTTCATAATTTTTATTTTTATAAGTATTTTTAATATTATTGGTTTTATAACTATTACCTGTATCTTTATTTTTAAATTTAGGAAAACCATTATTTTGAACAAAAAATCTATTATAAGTATTTTCTAGATTAAATAGAGATGTTCTTAAACTACAACTATCTACTTCTTTTAACCATGGATAATTTTTATAAACTTTTGGTATTTCTTTTATTTGTTCATAACATGATAAAGAAATACCTGTTTTTTTATAGCTATTTATTTTCTCTTCTAAAAAATGATTATATATAAATCTAGAACAACCGATGGTTTGATTGATTAACTTTTTTTGTTCATTATTAGGATATAATCTAAATTGATAACCTTTTAAAATAGTATTCATACCAAATTTTCTCCTTGTAAATTAAGTATAACAAACACTAGTTTGGATGTCAATGGTTTTATTTAAAAAAGAGACTACCTATTATATAAAAAAGATAATCAGAAATCGATTATCTTTTTTATAAATATTCAACTAATTTAAAATTAGCATTTAATCTAGCAATTAAATCATCAGTTTCATATTGATTAAATTTTTCACTAAAATTACTAGAATCCATTAAGAACAATTCCGGATAGTTTATAAATATTTCTTTATATGTATCTATTCCTAAATTTTGTATAAACTTTAAATTTTCCTCTACTAATTCTAAATGCTTATTTATTTGATCTTGTAGTTTTTGGGGGGTATTATCTAAAGCTTCCTTAATTTCATCATTGTCAAATCCATATTTTTCTAAAAATTTCATGCTACCCTCCCCATTCCTAAACCTTTTTCATACTCCAAAAGTTCATCAATTTTACTACTTAAAAATTCAAGATTACCTCCATAAGATTTCATAACTTCCATAAGCATTTCTTTAGTACTTAACCCTTTATCTTTTATTTCATTTAATTTTTCTTTTACTTCTTCTTTTTTATCATCTAAAGCAAATTCTTCTAGTAATCTATATGCAAGTTGTAATACTTCTTCAATTTCAATTGATTGTGTTTCCTCTGATTTCTTTTCAAGTTTTCCTGATTGTTCTAATACATATAAATGTAATCTATTACTAAAAATTTGTGGATTGTATTTACCATTATTATCTGTCAGAGGAATGTTTAAAGCTATTGTTTCATTTACTTTTTTTAATGTTTCGTTCCCATCACGGACAACATATCTAGGATTAGCTTTTAAAGCATCAATATAGCCCCCCATTTTAGCTCTATCTACATTTTTAGCAAATTCATCTGAATCCATTTGGTATTCAATAAGGTGTGATGCTTTAGTAGGAAACATGTCATTTTCTTTTATTAATTTGTCTACTTTTTCATCAGCTCCTATAATTGCTGGTAGAAAATCTTCAATTCTTTCATTTGGTCCTAATTTTTCTTTAAGTTCTTTTACTAATTTTAATTCAAATTCTGTCATAATACTCCTTTCTAATATGCCATTAATGGAACTTTTCTAGGATCAAGACCACTAATTTGTAGCACATTAATTGTATTATTTAAACCTTGTAAATCATATTTAGTTAATACACTTGGCATTAAACTAATGTCTTTGGCAACTTTACCTAAACTCAATAATTTTTCTATTTTTTGAGTTAATTCTTTATCATATAATAATTCAATATTATCTTTTAATATTTTTAAATCTATTTTATTACTTTTTAATGCATTTACATTATTACTTAAAGTTTCTGAATCATAATGTTCCATTATTTTTTTTAAATCTTCATCTTTATAGTTAAATGTATTTAAACCATTTTCATCTAAAGTCTTAAGTAATTTTTCTTTTTCTGATTGTGAATCTTCAACTTTCTGAGTTTCTTCATGTGGAATTTCAATTTCATTTATTACTTGACTGAATATATCTTCAAGTATTGGTTTTTCATTAACACTTTCTTGAACTTCGCTTGTATTAGAAGCATCTTCCTTTATTTCTTCTTTTAGTTCTACTTTTTCAGTTTGAACAGGAGCATCAAAAATTTGTTCTTTGGATTCTTGTTTAGCTTCTGCTATAACTTCACTTATTGTTTTACCACTTTGTTTATCTCCACTTTTTAATGTTGCATCATATTCATATAAAGCATCTTCTGGAAACATTAAAAGTTTAGCCGCTTCTCGGCCTTCATTTTCACTAAAATCAAATTTATCAAGCAAGCTAGTAATAGCATCACGAGTAATATTTATATTACCAGATAACGCAAGTTCAAAATATTCGTTCAGTTTAGCTTGATTACTTAATGCTTCATCTTTTCTAATACCTAATTCTTCTACTTTAGTAATGGCATTATTCATTTCTGTTTCTACTTCTTCTAATTTTTTACTAGCAGAATCTTTTTCAGATACAATTCCCGCAATAGTATCAGGTAACATACTATTTACTTTTTCATTTAAAGCTGCAGGTTCAAAATCAAGATGCAATCTTTCTAAAACATTAGCAAAATCATCTCTATTAATACTACTTAATACAGATGTTAATTTTTCTCCTTCTTCCGCTAAGGTCTTTTCATCTTCACTTAATCTATCAATTTCTTTTAAAAGAACTTCTTTTTCATTTTTAGTTCTTTCTTGAGTTTCAATAGCTTCTTCTCTTTCTTTATTCATTTTAGTAAGAATTACACTATCTTCACCTCTTAAATTATATAACCTATCTAATAGGTTTTTTACTTCATTTGATAATGCTTTCAATTTATCACACCCTTTATTATAAATTGATTATAGCAGATTTTAAAAAAAATGTAAATAACTTTATTCAGACT
>CALVYM010000133.1 GCA_944372205.1 uncultured Bacilli bacterium | reverse complement strand
ACCTAGTTTTCACAACTAGGTTTTTATATTATAATTTATTTAAATTATATATATAATTGTCTTTTAAACAGAGCGGTGTATAAACAGTATTCTGAAATCAAAAAAGGTTTTGAAAGATTATTTTTCTTATGTTTTGAACGATTGAACGATTTATTGAACGATTGAACGATTACAACTGAATAGTTGTTTTTCTTAATCTTTTTTGCTATAATATCTAACCGATGTGTATGAATTGGGAAGAAAAAGGAGCACTGGGAGTTAGGTATTTACTAAAATATATTGAAAATCCTAATAGTGCTTATCTAGATGTTGTTAAAGATAATATAAATGAAATTAAATTTTTTAGTTATTTAATGCTTTTTTGTAATAATATGGATGAGTTATATACCTCAATTCCAGAACTATTATTAAAAGATATTTTTGAGTGTGCTCCAATTAGCTATATAAATTATGTAAATGGATGCAAACAAAGTAAAATATATGAATATGGTTCTGGGTTTTATTCTAATCATCATGGCTTATATCACAGTAGACTTAGATTAATTCGTAATGCTTTAGCGCATGGTGATTTTACTTTTGATGGTAATATTATAAATATCTGTGATGGCTCTTTTAAATGTCATTTTGATTTAAAATGGTTTTTCTCTTTGGCTTCTATTAGTCTATCTAATAATAAAACAACTATTCAAAAAGATATAATAGATTATAGTGTAATTGGAACAGTTGATTATACAAACTATCAAACTAAAGATTTAAAAGATTTGTTTGATCAAGGAAAATTATCTATTTTAAAATTTACATGTGTTGCAAGTAGCAGTAAAGATGTTGAAAATAAACTAAATATAACTGATTTAAGTTTCGATTGTTTAATGACTGTTTATTTAAATGTTTTAACAGAAAAATTAAAACAAGGCTACTTTCTAAAAGATGCTATTAAAATATTGCATCAAGCATTTAAAGGCATTTTAAAAGTAGAAATAATACCTATTAATAGTAAAAGTTTAAATAATCCATATTTTAATAATTTGCCAATTAATGAAGCAATTAACTATTTAATAAATGAATTAGGAAGAAATTCTAGAATTACTAAAAATACCATAGATGTTAAAACTATCGATTCTTTATTAGATAAATTAATAAATAATGAAAATATTCCCTTATCTTTAGAGTATGAATTACCAGATTTATTAGAATACTTAACTAGAGTATATTCTTATATTTTATTTGCTATAATTTATAAAGGCCATAATCCTGGCATAAAGGCTGAAGTAGTGTTTAAGGAATATGCCAGCAATATTACTTTAGGATTTAAACATGCCAAAAATGTTTGGCTAGAATATATAAAAAGAATAACTAAAGGAATAAATATATTAAAAGAAAAAAATATGTTTAATGAATTAGTGATATTTGAAGAAAGACTAAGATTATATCAAAACAAATTAGCAATTCTAGAAGAAGATGATATTTATGCTTTACTTTTTAGTAATATTCGTAATGCTTTAACTCATGATTTTGTAACACTTAGTGATGCCTTTATAAAAATAGAAGCAAGAGAATCACCAGTGGATATACCTAAAATAAATAGTAAAACCAAAGAAGTAGAGTATAGTACTTTTAAAAGTAATAGTCAAACTATGGAATTAATAACAGATATTGATACTTTTTTGAGTATAATTGATAGATTATATGAATTAGTAGGATTAAAAGTAAGTGTAAATATATCTAAATACCGTAAAAGAAAAAATTATTTACAAAATATTCCTTGATTTAGAAAAAATACTATTATATAATTTATTTTGTAGATAGGAGAATTAATATGGATTGGTTAAGCATTAGAGAATTATTAATTGATACTTTTAAATTAGTGATAGTTGTTTTTATAATTCTTTTTTTAATGATATATGTTGTGTCAGTTACCCAAGTTGTGGGTAGTTCTATGATACCTAATTTACATGATGGTGATGTTTTAATATTAAGTAAAGCAAATTATCGTATTTTTGATGTAAAAAGAGGAGACATTATATCACTAGATTATGAAGATACTAAATATTTAATTAAAAGAGTTATAGGATTACCTGGAGATGATATTGATATAGTTGATAATCAACTTTATATAAATGGGGAAGTATACAAAGAAGATTATTTAGATGAAGGGCTAAATTATGATGATTTTTCTTTGCAAGATTTAGGATATGCAACAATTCCTGAAGATTACTATTTAGTTTTAGGAGATAATCGTGAAGATTCTATAGATAGTAGGGAAATTGGTTTAATTAGTAAAGATGAAATAAATGGTAAAATAGTCTTAAGAATATGGCCAATAAATAAAATTAGTTTATTTTAGAAATATTTTAACTAACACTTCATAAAATATTATGGAGTGTTTTAATTATGTCGAATTTTGTCGAAAAATGTTGATTATATGAGAGTTTTGTGGTATATTAAAGTCAGCTAGAAAGGGAGGTTATTATGGATAAGAGAAAAGTTATAATTTTAGCTATTGTATTATTCCTTATCATTGGACTTGGAACATTTGTTTTTGCAGGTGGATCTGAAGAAAATGAAGGTGGCCAAGGTGGTAATACAATTAATACACCAAATAATGATGGTGATGATAATGGCCAAGGCACTCCAAGCGATGATGTCGATGGAGAAACTGAAGGGGAAGGAGGAAATACAGGAAATCAAAATAGACCAGCTGGTGGAAATGTAGCTGACGATGATGAAGAATTAGTTGTTGGTGATAATGAAAATGAAAATCAAGATGGACAAAATACAGATAATACTAAAGCTGAATTACTTGCTCAATTACAAGCAATTAAAGAAAAAATAGAAAAAGCTGAAGATTTAGATGATATAGATTCTGCAAGAGTTGATAGAACAGAAGAATTAGTTTCAGCTGTTGAAGATTTAAATGATGAAGAATTAAATGAATTACTTGC
>CALVYM010000132.1 GCA_944372205.1 uncultured Bacilli bacterium | reverse complement strand
TTTATTGAATTATCAATGCTTCTTACTTAAAATGTCTGATAATAATTTTTGTCTGATAAAACGTGCCACGTCTTTTTTATTTAATATTATGTTGTTGTTTAAGTAATTCTATGGTTTCTTTCCTAGCACCACTAATACTAACATAGGTAAATATTTCTGCTATTATTGTTATTATTGTAAAGCCTATCATTACATACAAATTATTTATAATACCTTTTTCAATACTATTTAAAAACATAAGAATTAAAAAGATAAGTCCAAATATTACTACAATTATAGTTGTAATATCTGAAAATGATCTATTAATAATTTTTGATTTATTAATATCGGAGTTTAGTCCTTCTTTACTCCATTCATTTATAATTAATACTAAAAATATTAAAATTAACGGTGTTGTAAACCAATAATAATCAAACATATTATTGTTATCAGCAATTCCACTTAAGATTAAAAATAGTATATTTAGAATATTAGTGATTATTAATAAAATATTTAAAACTTTAGTTTTTCGCATTTTTATTTCTCTCCTTTACTTTGATACTTTGTATTAATTTAATTATTTCATTTGAAGTATTAATTTGATATTTGGTATCTTCTATGGTATTTAATAATAGTTCTTTTTCTTTATCCGTTATATTTTCTTTTTTTAAATTTTCTTCACACGATTTAATTAATTTTTCGTTGTTTTCTATACTACCTAATACATTTATTTCAGCCGCATTTAATTCTTCCCCTTTTAAATTAGAATAGAAACTTTTAATAAAAGGATTTAAAGGGCTTACTTGAAAGCCTAAACCTGCAGCATACATTAAATCATTATAATTAACATCAATGTATTGGCTTATTTTTCGGAGTGTTTTAGGATTTGGCATTTCACGTTTTCCACTTTCAATTCTCGCTAATTCAGTATCACTAATATTAGCTAATCTTGATAATTCCCTTTTTGATAAACCTTTTTCTTCTCTAGCTTTGGCTATCATTTGACCAACTGTTTCATACATAAGAATACTCCTCTCTGCTATAAATATAGCATATATTTTGTATTTTTTCAACTAATTTGATGTAAAATAATGATTTTTGCAACTTTTTGGTTGACAAAACCGTATTTATGTTATATACTCAACTTATAGGTTGCACTAGAATTCAATTGTAACCTAAAAAACGATCTTTGAAAACCGAATAGTGTGCTTACGGTCAGACTGGCCCAGGGTTTGCTGGGAACGGGAAGTACACGTTAAACAAAAAATCATCCTAATTCATATTAGGAGTTGTGGGTTAGCTAAAACCCTCCTTAGATACATTGCCTAAAAAGTATGTATATATCCTAAAAGGGAGTTGTCGGTAACACTAAAACCGTCAAAATTTAAGCCATAAGTTTAAATTAATTTATACTATGTATTAAAAAATGATAAAATGTACTAGAGAAAGGAGGTGAAATATGTCCTATGGTGAGCTATATAATGTTATAAATCATGCTTGGGCTAGTTTAAAAGAAATTCAATTAATCGCACAATGTGGTAGAAAGGCAGCTGAAAATATTAGAGATAGTATTAAAAATGATATTATCAATAGTGGTAAAAAACTGCCAGAGGGAAAGACAATAGTAATACCTATGAAAAATTTACTAGAATATCTAAATTTAGATTTAGAATATATCACACAGATGGCAATAAATGAGCAAAAATTTAATCTAGCTAATAACAGGACTAATAATTATGCCGGTATATCAAGATAAGAAAACGAAGAAATGGTATTATAGGGCTTACGCTGATGATGTGTATGGAAATCATAAACAATTTGAAAAACATGGTTTTAAAACAAAAAAAGAGGCAACAACTGCTGAAAGTGAACTATGTACGTCAGATGAAAAAGAATGTACGATTAGCTTTATGGAACTGTGGGAAGATTATGATAAATATATAAAATTAAAATTAAAAAACCAGTCATATAGAAAGACTGTTAGTAAATTTAATAATCATATAATACCATATTTTAAAAAATATAAAGTAAAATCAATAAACGTTAGTATTTATACAAAATGGCAACAAGAAATTGAGAAAAAGCATTTTAGTCATGATTATAATTCTAGTTTACATTCCTCTATGGTTACTATATTAAACTATGCCAAGAAATTTCATGGTTTAAAAGTAAATATAGCTAGTAATGTTGGAAATTTTGTTAAAAAGACAGAGTTACCTAAAAAAGTGGACTTTTGGACTTATGAAGAATTTAAGAAATTTATTCAAGTTGTCAAAGAAAAACATTATCAAATATTCTTTGAAACATTATATTTTACTGGTTTAAGACAAGGAGAATGTTTAGCACTAACTTGGAAAGACTTTAAAGATAATTATTTAGATATATATAAAACTATATCAAAAGAACAAGAAAACGGTCAATATATCATTAATACTCCAAAAACAAAAAATTCGATTAGGAAAATTAAAGTTGATAGTCATTTAGTAGGTTTACTCAATGAATTAAAAGAAAGTTATAAAAAATATGAGGGTTTTAATGATGACTGGTATATATTTGGTGGTATTAAACCTTTTGCTCCTACAACAATCGGTAGGAAAAAAGATAAATATTGTGCGTTAGCAGGTGTAAAAAAAATAAGAATACATGATTTAAGACATAGCCATGCATCCTTATTACTGTCATTTGGAGTTCCAATTACAGTCATTTCCCAAAGACTTGGACACTCCGATATAAATATGACACTTAACACTTACTCACATTTAATGCCTCGTGATGAGGACAAAGCCATCAATATGATTAATGACTTAATAAAATGTAACCCCTTAATAATATAGAAATAAGGGCATTTTAAGGGATTAAGTATCGTTTATATTATAAAACCCTTATAAAATAAGGGATTATAAACTAAATGGTCGGGAAAACAGGATTTGAACCTGCAACCCCCTGGTCCCAAACCAGGTGCTCTACC
>CALVYM010000131.1 GCA_944372205.1 uncultured Bacilli bacterium | reverse complement strand
AGCTGGTAAATTTGGACCTTTAATCGGTAGTATTCTTGGAGCTTTACCACAATGTGGTTTCTCAGTTTTAGCCACTAACCTTTATATAACGAGAATCATTAGTCTAGGAACATTAATTGCTATATATTTATCAACTAGTGATGAAATGCTTCCAATATTAATTGCCGAAAACGCCCCATTAAATAGTATATTACTATTAGTAGCTATAAAAATAATTATTGGTCTTGTCTGTGGTTTTATTATCGATTTAATTATTAAAAAAGAAGAACCAAAAGAACATTTTGAAATATGTGAGCACGACCACTGTGACTGTGAACATGGTATAATCATACCAGCCATAAAGCATACATTAAAAACCTTAATATTTATATTTATAATTACCTTTATATTAAATGCCGCTTTCCATTATATCGGCGAAGATAATATTAAACACATCTTTGATAAAACAAATTTCTTTACACCATTTATTGCTGGATTAATAGGTTTAATCCCAAATTGTGGATCAAGTATAATCTTAACCGAATTATATATAGCCGAAATTTTACCACTTTCTTCCGCTTTAGCCGGGCTTTTAGCTAATAGTGGTGTAGCACTCCTAGTTTTATTTAAATCAAACCCAGACATCAAAGAAAACTTAAAAATAATAGGTATTCTATATTTCATAAGTGTAATTACCGGATTACTTTTAAAAATATTTGGTGTTTAAAGTATGATAAATTCATACTTTTTTTCATACATTTAAAATAGGTGAGGAGTAATGAGAGAAATATTACCTTTTTTATTATGCTTAATTGCTGGATTATCAACTTTATTGGGATCATTATTTATCTTTATTAAAGGAAACAAAAACAATATAATCAAATGTGCTTTAGCTTTTGCATCAGGAGTAATGCTTAGTGTATCTATTTTTGATTTAATTCCTGAAAGCTTAACAATGTTTCAAAGTACGAATAAAAATTCTATATTTTTTAGTATCATGACCTTCATAACAATCGGTCTAATCATTCCTTTGTTTATTGATAAAGTATTACCGGCCAAACTAGATCAAAATAGTAAATTATATAAGCTAGGTATCTTTACAATGATAGCCATCATTATACATAACATTCCAGAAGGCATTGCAACCTATATCTCATCTGAAACAAACATTAAATTAGGTATATCCATTACCATAGCCATCGCCATGCATAATATTCCCGAAGGAATAAGTATTGCTATGCCTGTATATTATGCGACTAAAAATAAGAAAAAAGCGATTGGCTTAACATTTATATCAGGTATGTCTGAACCATTAGGAGCCGTACTAGCATTTCTTTTTCTAAAACCAATTATTAACAATACAATTATGGGTGCTTTATTTGCTATTATAGCTGGTATTATGACATATATCTCTATAATTGAATTACTTCCAACCGCTTTACAATATAAAGGAAAAAAGAAAACTATAATTAGTTTTCTAATTGGTATATTATTTATGTATGTAAACCATATGTTAAGCTATTAACCCTTATAAAATAAGGGTAGGGGAGTAGTTAATCATTATTAGTAGATATATTTAATTCTTTAATTATTCTACTCTTTACATACTCTTTTTCATTAGAGTATCTTGTATAAAATGTAATTAACTTAATACCCGCTTTATTACAAATATCACGAACTTTAATATCACGTTTTTTTCTATGATAATTATTATGTGATTCATCATTAAGCTCAATTAATAAAAGTAATTTGCTATAATCCGCATTAAAAATACCAAAATCAATATTCCTAAACAATTCATTATGAAATCTACTATCAGACACTTTATCAATAACCGAAGCTAAATTAACTTGAGGAACAATATTAACATGTAATTCATTTTCTAAATCAATAAATTTGCTTAAAAAGTTGTATTCATTATTAGATAAAAATCTTTTTGGAATATAATTAACTGTAGGGCCATCAATATTATTATCATCTGAACTGTTATCCGAAGTAGAATGTCCAAAACGGGAAATAATAGTATAAAAAACTAAAATCATCAAAGCAACAAAAATAATAGTATAAATTAATTCATAAAGCATATCCACACAAAACACCCCCCTTAATTTAAATAAAAGAGTAGTATTAATCAAAATTATAAATACTACTCAAATTTTCTTTTATATACAAGTTAACATAATATATATTATCGGATTTAATTATTTCTAGCTTTACGAGCTTGAATTTCATCTATTTTATATAGTATTTCGGCTACATTTTCATCATTGACCTCTGTATAACCAAGTTCTTTCATAGCTTGTACTTTGGCTGAATTAATCTCTAAAGTTCTACTCATTTTATCTTCTAATTTATGTTCTATTTGAGCCACAAAACGTTTATGAGTCTCAGCTATTCTAGCTTTACTAGAAGTTCCTGCATGATATAAATTAAATGCTGAGAATAAAATACTTTCAAAAACAAATTGTTCTGTTTCATCATATACGAATTCATATGGTTTAGTATAACCACCAACCTTAGATACATAAGCCAAAATGTATTTAAGTTCTTTCATACCTTCCATAGACTGTAAATAATGATACAAATATAAAATAGAATTATATCCTTCTTCATCTTTTTCGTCCTCAAGACGTTCTTTTAATTCATCGACAATATTATGTAAAAGTTCTTTTCTTTTTTCATCTAAACCAGAGAAAATAACATTACTTTCACCAAGTTCACTCTTATTAGTGTTTTCAAATAAACTATTAATTCTAGTTTCAACATCCATGATATAATCTGTATCAACTTTAATATTATCAAGTTCATCAGCAGATTTAATGCCAAGAATATTTAATAAAATAACTTTTTTATCCTTTGGCCATTTATTAATATCATCAAGTTCCAAATAATTATAGATCATTTGTCTAGAAACCCCTAAACACTTAGCTAACTTCACTTTAGAAATACCAAGTTCTCTTAAAATGTCATTTAATCTTTCCATAAGTCTGTAACCCTCCTACTATTA
>CALVYM010000130.1 GCA_944372205.1 uncultured Bacilli bacterium | reverse complement strand
AGAAAATAAAAATAAAGCAATCTGATGGCACATTTAGTGATTACATACCTATTGGCGCAGATGCTAAAAATATAGATTTGCAATCTGGAGAAAATGTTGAAGACGCTATAAAAAATCTCCAGAATACAATATATTATTATAATTCAGTTGATGATATGAGAGTAGATAAAAAAATAAAAAATGGAATGCTTTGTCAAACTCTTGGATATTATAAACCAAACGATGGAGGTGGATCTAAATACTTAATTACTGATACTATAGAAAGTCAAAATACTAATTTTTATATTCAAATAGAAAATCAAAACTTGTATGCAAAAACTATATTTAGAGATGATGGATATATAAATGTAAAAAAATTAGGAGCAAAAGGAGATTGGAATTTAAGTTCTCTATCATCAATATTTAATACCATAGAAGATGCTCAAAAGATATATCCTATTGCAGATTCACTAGATTTATCCATTGATTGGTGCGCAATCCAAACAGCTATTAATATGAATCTAGGAAAAGTATATTTGCCTAGAGGAAGTTATTATGTTAATAAAACATTTACTTTGCTAAATAATAGTTGTATTGAAGGAGATAGTCAAAGAAATACTACTATCAATAATCGAATTAATGATGATACTAATAATCATATTTTCTTATTAAATAACGTTAATAATGTCACCATTAAAAATATGTCCCTTGCTAGAGTAGAAAATGAAAATAATAACTATGATAATTCTGGATGCGGAATTTATATGGAAAATTCAACAAGAAATACATTTGAGAATTTGGCCTTTTTTAGACATAGCTCTGGAATTAGAGGAACGTCTAACACATGGGAACAAAGAATTGAAAATTGTTATTTTCAAAGATGCACTTATGGAATATATTCATCTGGTAGCAGCGCTAATTTGTGGACGATGAGTAAGTGTATTACAGAATATTGTAAGAATGGATTTAATTTCAATGAGGGGAGACAAATATCTATTTATGATAGTGATTTTGAAAATATGGAAAATGGCGCAATAACAAAGACAGGAGAAGGAGATATTGAAATAATAAATTGTTATTTCGAAATGTGTGGCCCTCAAGAAATTAGGATATATTGGGGAATTAGACCTACTAATATGGCAAAAATATCTGGATGTAGTTTCTTTTTTAATATAGAAAATGATAATGATGCTCCTAGAATTTTAATACATGCTGACGCTACTTCTTCTGTTACAATTGAAAGTTGTCATTTTAAACAAACTAATGAAGAGAACATGAATTGCGCTGCAGTCGGACTAGAAACAGCTAATTCCAATATAAAAATAGCAATGATAAATAATGCATATATAAATTGCATCCCTCTTCAAAATGCTAGAAATATTAAGAATTTAACTATTATAGATGCAGACATTGGAAATTTAACAAATAAAGATAAGAATGATTTTTCAAAAGTTTTAACATTTGATGACGATGGTAATGCTTTTTTAGATTATGACAGTTATAAGAATATATTGCTTTCTCCTGATGTAGAAAGTGAATATAATATTACAATAAATGAAGACCAAAGATATGCAGAATATGGAAAAATATTTCAAATTTTTATTAGAAGTAGAGAGGATAGAAGTAAACCAATAACAATCAAGGCTGGAAATAATGTAATAATTGAAAATACTTCAAACGCAAATATTACTGATTTTACTAATTTTCAATTACTAAGAATTTATTATCTATATAGAGATAATTATAATCGATATAGGTTTTATATTGAAAAAAATGGATAAAATATAAAATATTTTATCCTTTCCTAAGTATATTTATTATAATATATTTAGGAAAGGATAAAAAGCTATTATCCTTTTTTAATTCTATCACACATTTAAAAAGACTGGTATTTAATACCAGTCTTTTATTTTTTTCTTTTGTTTCTCTCAGTTTAATTTATACATTCGTATCTCTCACTAAGTAGTTTTTCTCTCATTAGTTTATTAAATATTTATCTCCAAGTATCATATCTAGAGTAATATTATCTCTTTCCCAATATGGAATACGAACTAGTGGAATATTATGTGCGGCCGCCCATTTATTCTTCTCTTTATCTCTTCTTTGTATTTCTTCTAATCCATCCCTAAATAGAGATACCTCTTCATAATGTTGCTCACCATCAAATTCTATTAAACGAATAACCTTATTATCATCATTTAATATAGAAAAATCAAAATGCTTTCTCGGCAAAGTTTTAAATCCTTGTTGCTGTGCATATGGAATATTATTTTCTTCTAAAATTGATTTTATTTGTAATTCTCCTGAAGAAATGTGCGCGCATCCACATGAAATTGTTCTATTTTCATCTTTTCTTTTTAAGTTGCCGTCCTTGAACAGAAACTATATTTCCACAATCGCATTGACAAATCCATTTTACTGCTCCTTGAGCTCCTCGTTTTGGATCTTTCCCTATTACAGTCAATAATCCAAATCTTTGACCTATTAGATTATCAACTAATCCTCTTTCTTCTTTAGTTTTCATTATTTTTTCTGTTCGATAACATCCACAACTAACTATATCTCCATTCCTTAAAGAACAACTTCTAACACTTTTTATTTTTCCACAATCACATTTACAAATCCAATAACTTCCACTATTTGTTATTCTTTCGGTATCTTTTCTTAGTACAGTTAGTCTTCCAAATCGTTTCCCTGTTAAATCAATTAATTTACTCATCGTTACATTATACTCCTTTTTATGATGTTAAAAGTATAATGGAATGTTTAAATAGAAAAGACCAATTAGTCTTTTCTATTTTATTACGTCATATCTATCGCTGTTAAGCTTATTCAACATAACTTGAATTCCGTCTATGTCTTGCATAATCATTTGGAAAGTTTGAGCAGATGCACCACTTACTAAGGTAACATTTGGGCCTAGATCAAGAACAGTATTATTACGAGAGTCTACGCACCAATAAGTTAGTTTTGGCATTTTTAATCCTAGAGCTTCCCACTCTTGTCTAAT
>CALVYM010000129.1 GCA_944372205.1 uncultured Bacilli bacterium | reverse complement strand
TTAGTAATACTAGCAATTAATCTTTGTTCATGAATATCTTGTTCGAAAAACACTCTATTACTATTTAAATCCATCACAATAACACTACTAGCAGATATTGCAGATACTTTTATAGGTAATACTAATAATATAAAAATAAATATTAACTTTTTCATGAAAATCCCCTATAAAAAGATATGATTTTTAACTTAAAATATGTAAATTACCCCTAGTATTATCCTTATTTTATGATACAATATTAAACACAGGAAGTGATTTTATGTTAAATTTTAATATATATAAAACATTAGTAGAAATAAGAAACTATTTATTTAAAATTAAACAACATAATTTAGGATTATGGGAAGAATTTGAAAAAGTTATTCCTATTTATGTAAATATAGATGATGATAAACAATTTTTATTACTAATAGATAATGCTTATACAATTCAAGAAAAAGCTATAATGACTATTATAACTATAAAATATAAAGAATTATTAAAAGATAAAGATATAAATTATATTGCATCAATATGTGAATTTTTAGCAAATAATAATATTAATTCTAGTTATTTTTATGATTTTGTCCATTTTTTTTGTAATGATAAAATATATAATAACATTATGCTACTTTTTAATAGTAATTATTGCATAAATAAAATAACTATAGTATTTGATTTATTATATCAATTATATGATATAACTGATACTAGCAATTTAGATTATATTATTGATTTTTTAGCTAAATTAAATAAAAAAATTAATATCATATTTAACCATACTTTTAATTTATTAGATATTTATAATATATTACTTGCCAAAATGGAAGAAATAGATAATAAAGAAGCAGTTTTTTCAGCAATAGATTATCAAATATTACATGAATTATTTAAAATAAATAGTTTAAATAATGATTTATCAAAAAAACTATTACAAAAATTAAGAGAAATTGATTATAACATTAGTGATGATGTATTAAAAATTAAAAGTTGCCTAGATGCTATTAGCAATTATAATGTTATTCCTTTTGAATTAAAAAGAAAATAAGTAATATTTACTCATTTTCTTTATATATACCATGAATTTTTTCTAAATCACTTTGAGAAACATCAGATACTTGCCAAATACCATCTTCATTTTTCTCTACATTAAAATTAATTGTATAAGTTATAGTATCAGTATTTTTTTGCATTAAATCAAGTTTATAATCTAAGAATTTAGATAAATCATAATTATTAGATTCATCATAAAACTCTTCGCTATGTTCATTTAAATATTTGCTAGCATTTTCTTGTGCCTTCCCCAAATCATAGACGGTAATCTTTGTTTCTACTAAAGCAGTATCATCATTATAATCTTCACTAATTACCTCATAAGTAAGGTCTGTATATTGTTTACGAAGAATATCTCGGTATTTGTCTTTTTGTTCATCATTTAAATTTTCTTCACTATCCACAACATCATCCATATCACCAATAACTGAAGCACTTAAATTACGATACTCATCTAAAAATGCTTCAACAGCTCCTTGAGCAGTGCTTTTACTACAACTACAACCACTTAAACAAAATAAAGTTAAAACAATTAATAATATTTTTTTCATAATTCACCTTAATACTATTATTAACTGTTAAAAATATATTATACATTATTATAACTAAGTCTTATTAAATCATAAATAAATACTTCTCTATCCGTAATACTCTCTTGTAATTTTTTATTCATTTCTTCATATATTTCTTCAAAATTATCACTATCTTTTAAAAACCATTCATTATATAAATATTTTAATTTATCAAAATTTTCTTTTTTATATAAAGAATCTATTTCCATTTGAATAAAATTTCGAATATTATTTTCAATTCTTAAGTTGTTATTAGTATTTATTTTTTCACCTAATTCATAATTTAATTTGAACTGTGATAAAGTATAAAGCATTTCAATTACCCCAATTTCATCATCTACTTGTAAAAATGAGCGATATATACTTTTTCCTTTATCATTAAATTCTATAGCAATTGCTCCATTTTTACTAGCAAATAAAGCAGCATATTCTAAAGTCTTATTCTTAAGCTCACATTTATTTTCAATTAAATCTAAAAAATCTTTGCTTACTATAATTTCATTATTAACTAAATCTTTTAACACTTTATTACTTACTGAAAACAAAGGAATTTTTTTAATAAAATCCACATTATCATCCGCAAACCACTCATAAAACATATAAGGTATTTCATTAAAATTTAAAACTAAATCATAATAAAAATTCATCTTTTTAGCCTCCCTAATCCTTTATATATAAAAATTAATCCACCAAGAATAAAAAGTATGCACGAACTTCTAATAATAAAATAAACAAATTCAAAAAATGTATACCCTAAAGTAAATAAATTTAGATAAATTATTATTAGAAATAATGCTATGCTTATAAAAAAACTCCCTAATACTAAAAAAAATATTCTCATATTTTAATATATATGATAAAATTATTTTGGTGATACATAATGAAAAAGATAATTATTTTATTTATTAGTTTAATTTTACTTACTGGTTGTAATGAAGATATACAAAATCCAATAGTTACAATGGAAATAAAAGATTATGGGGTAGTTACTATTGAACTTTATCCAGATATGGCGCCGAATACTGTTGCTAATTTTGTAAATTTAATAGAAGATGGATTTTATGATGGACTTACATTTCATCGTTCTGTTCCTGGTTTTGTTTTGCAAGGTGGTGATCCTGATGGAGATGGCACTGGAGGACCGGGTTACACCATAAAAGGAGAGTTTAGTTCTAATGGATATACTAAAAACACTTTAAGTCACACCAGAGGAGTTATATCAATGGCAAGAAGCAGGGATAATGATTCAGCAGGAAGTCAATTTTTTATAGTTTTAGATGATTCTGCAACCTACTCCCTTGATGGCTTATACGCCGGATTTGGTCGTGTTACTGAAGGTATGGATATCATTGATGAAATAGTTGCAAATGAGAAAATCGCTAATGATGTAACTGGAGCCTTAGAAGAAAATGTGGTAATTACTAAAGTAACGGTAGATACTTTCGG
>CALVYM010000128.1 GCA_944372205.1 uncultured Bacilli bacterium | reverse complement strand
TACTTTTTTAAGGTATTTTTTTTAATAAAAATATTGCATATTTTTAATGGGCATAAGAAGAACGACACCACAAATCCTTTTATTCCTTATGTCATAAAGGGAAAATAGTGGTGTCTTACTATTTTTGCACTTGCAAAAATGACTACTTTTATAAGCAGAAGTGGCTACCCATATATAAAATTTCTTTTAATACCAACAAAAAAAGTGGCTACTAATTTTATAAATAATGACCACTTATTACTAATTCATTAAAAATATGTGCTTCCTTTAATTAGGAAAAGGTGGCTTAAAACCTTCATTAGGATTTTGAAAATCATTAAAATCGGATGGACTGCTTAACGTAAAATCAATTAACTGCATACCATCAACTAATTTCCTGTTTTCATCTTCTACTTGATAATGTAAATGATTACCAGTTGAATAGCCAGTTGTTCCTACACTTGCAACTTGTGTCCAATGATTTACTATGTCTCCTTCCTTTACTTTTGCACTATTAGGATAAAGATGTGCGAATATTACATAATAAGTTTCTGCATAATCTTCATCACATTTTATAGTAATTGTATTACCAACACTATTACCACTCTGATCATAAGGTATATTTTTATCTTGAGTAAAGTTTACTTTTTCAACTGTACCAGAACATACAGAATATACTGGAGTTTGTGCTGGTGTTGCTAAATCCCAACCATTATGTCTATTACTTTCTCCATAAATTGTTCTTTCCTGATTAAAAAAACTTGTTACAGTAAATTCATCTTTTAAAGGAAAATTAAAATGTCCTGTACTAACTGTTAAGTAATTTTCATTTTCTTTTATATTTGTATCGCTACAAGCAGTCATATTTTTTACTCTCTGATCTTCACATACATTTTGGATTTCTCTTGCGACTTTACTCTCTTTATTTAAATTCATAGAATATAAAACTTCTAGTGTTAATGATGTATCTTCCAAATGAAAATATAATAATCTCTGTAAAGGAACATAACCATCTTTTAAATATTTATTAAGTGCATTAGTATAAGCATCAGCATATTCTTCATTGTGATCGACCTTTTCTTCTGTCAGTTTTGTTCCAAAAAAATCAAAAATCATTAACACAGATATTAAAATTACTAATGCAAATGCAACTGATAAGATGGTACTCCCACCAATTATTTTTAAAATAAAATTTTTCTTTTTCTTCTGCATTATTTATATTTATTAAATAAAGACAAGTAATAATTACCTTTCTTTGATAAAACTTCTAATAATATTTTCTTCGGAATTAAATCAAGCAAGAAATCCATAAAAGACTCGTTTGGATCATTAAATTCATCAAAATATTTTTCTTTAAATCTTTCCCTTAATCTTTTTGTGCTTTCTTTTTTCATGTTTTTAATTCTTCTCCCATCAATTCTATTTCAATCGGAGTTGCAATTATCTTAATTCTAATTCTATTTTTCGAATTAATAGTAAGTAAAAACTCTCCCATCTCTGCTTGTATTAAAAATTCTTTTTGAGTATCCGTTAATGGGTTTTGATAGAATAGTTTTAAATAAGTTGTTAAATCATCTTCTTTTAACATTCCTACTAACTGATATTGACAGTTATTGAAAATTGCAGTCGCACTTCTAACAGAGTCATCATCTCCTAAAAAGTCATGAATACTTTGTGTTGCTGGTATAAATGCACCATGATACTTTCTAATTCTTCTTGCTATTTGTTCAAACGTTAGTAATACTTCACTGTCAGTATTTTTTAAATATAAATGAAACTCATCTACAATAACTGCTATATTTTTAATTCTTTTTGTATTATTTTTCTTATCATTTATAATTTTATTTCTAACAATAATGTTATTTAAATAAGTAAGTAGATTTACTAATTGTGTTGTAATAATTCTTTTATTTTTACTATATAGTAAATCTTTAACATTAAACGCAATTAAATCAGAATCAAGATTTACAGAAGTATAACCATTGAATAACATTGCATCAGTACCAACCTTAAATCTATCTAATAGTATTTCTAATTTATCTACTATCTTTAATTGTTCTGGGTTTGTAATCATATTACGATAGTCTGGTAAAAATTCTATTAAATCTGTAAATATTGGATAATCTGTATTTTCTAGTTTTTCTAGTCTTGATATTTTAGTGTTCTTTGTTATACCAAAGCGTTTATATAATTTTTCTATCATATCAAGCATTACAACAACTTCACTTTCTTTTATTTCTTCAAATGCACATTTAATAAAAGTTTCAAGTGATCCTAAATGTTTTGCTAAAGGACAGTCTTCGTAATTTATAGAATTAACATTACTATCATCTTTTTCTTCTTTATCACTAGGAAGAAATCTAACTTGTAGTGGGTTTATAATTCCACCACTAGAAGAATACATATCAATATATTCCCCTTTGTTTTTTCTAACTAATTTCTCATATTCTCCTTCTGCATCAAACAAAAAACAAGCATTGCCTCTATTTATTTCATTGATTATTATTTTCTTTAATGTAAAACTTTTTCCTCCACCAGTTGATGCAATTATTGCTAAATTACTTGATGGTCTAGTCGCATCTTTATGAAATAAATCAAAAATAGTTGGTAAAGCCGTATGAATATCAGTTCCTAACATATAACCAGTTTCATCATTAAAATTAGTTATTGTAAGAGGAAAAGATGCTGATAAAGTTAAACTGGGAAGATAATTATGATAATCTTCAAAACCATTTTTAGTTATATCAAATGATTGCCATCCTTCCATCTGCCTCATTCTAGGAACATCTAGTTTAATTTGAAATACATCAGCAATTTTTCTTAATTCCTTTATTTTTTCTTCTCGTTGTTTTCTATTACCACTTATAACAATAATAAAATCAACTTCTTTAATCTTTTCGTCTCCATTTTTAATTTGAGTCATCAATGCTTGAAAATTCTCTCTTTCAGCGTCCATTTGAGTAGCATCAGATAATTTTCTTGTTGTACTTCTTTCTGACATCAAAAACTCATAATTACTATCTAATCTTCTTACTAATTCTTCTGTTGGTATTGTATCTTTAATATGAATACAACATCT
>CALVYM010000127.1 GCA_944372205.1 uncultured Bacilli bacterium | reverse complement strand
TTATTAAATGATATCGGCAAATTAGGAATTCCCACATTCAAATAATAATTTAAATTAGATGATGGCTTAACCTTCATTGAAAGTCCATCCTGTTTTCTAATATATTGATAATAATTTTCTGGTAAAGTATAGTTTCTCGTCACTTCCATAGTTAATGAATTACCATTTATTGAATACGTATAATTATTATCTTCATCATACGCGTTTAAATCTTCAGTATCATCCATATTATAACGGCTATCATCGTAAACTTCATTATATTTAAAACTAACCGTTCCCGTTTTACCTTTAAAGTCATATTCAGAATTAATTCTAAAAGTATTTAAAACTGATGAAGCATCAGAACCATTTTCTTCTGTATTAACCCGGCACTCACGCTTTTTAGTAACCTTAATCGGTTTCATATTTGGGATAGCTGAATGAGATGCAACTTCATCCAAAGCTGAGGCCGAAGGATTTACCGTAAAATATCTACCAGGTTCAACATAAATAGTATTATTGACATTTGGAAAATACACTGTATATTCTTCACGGCAATACACTCCATTACCTTTATCATAGTAACTAACAACATTTTTATTATCTGATTCTTTACTAGCAAAAATTGCATCCCAATCATTAGTATCTTGAATGATATAAGCCTTATTTTCCGAATCATTAGAATTACAATTAACACATGCTGCATCTATCGTATAATCAAAATCGCAAGCCCATCCTTGATTAGGATCTACAAACTCCGACCCATAAGCCAAAATACCAACACCATAACCTATATGCGTATTAGTTACAGCTGACTGTATTTTATTATATTCACCAAGAGCTACCTCATTTGAAACCGGTGTAAAATAAGTAAGTCCAAGATTTCCTGGATTAGTAGGGATTGATATCGCGTTATATAACATCGGTATAACTCTATAAGAGTACTTACTGCCACGAGCTCCATAAAGAAGAGCAAGTTCAGATGCCGTTCCTACATATGGTACGATTTGACCCAAAGGTTCAAAAATTATATATGCTGAAGAGATTGTCTCTTTAATCTCTTCACAGTTACCAGTAGCATTCTGTTGAAAGAATGTTAATGGTTGTCCCATCAAACGATAAAATAAATCATTAGCCTGACTCTCATATCTAGCAGTTCCTAAATTCGCAATCATATTATTTAGTTTATTAACCACTGATTGTGAGCCTAAAGCCTCGCCAATCGGTAAAGGAAGCTGATTTTGATATGGCCAATTTTCATAATTATAACCACCAGCCTCAAAGTTTGCTCCATTAGCAACATCAGGCTTTGAACATAATGTCTTAGTTCCATTAGCTAACGTACATACACTATGTGTAGAGCCGTTTCTAACACTGGCATAATATTTATTACCAACCTGGATTTTACTACCATAATAATCAATACTTTTACTTATATATTGCTTACCATTAACCGTAAGTGATAAACGCTTACCATCTTTGTCAACTGCCGTCACTCTAACGCCTACAACATGACTATTCCAAGAACCACCTCTTGTAGCAGAAGAGCCAGACCATCCTGTACTTGAATCTACCCAAGCCGCTTGAACACGGTCAATTGTTAAAGCCATTGGTAATACAAGTATAATCATAAAAATAAGTAAAAACTTTTTTATTTTCATATAAAGCTTACCTCCCTTTATATTTTTTTCTCTTTAAAATATATATAAATAAGCTAATTAAAACTATAATTAACAATATTAAACCAACAATCATTGTCTGAGGACGGGCCAAAACAGATAAAATTTTTTCAAATATATTTTGTTTTATTTCTTCAGCTTCTTCTGTCGGTTGATTTTTAGTACTATTTAATTCACTAGTAAATTGCTCATAAGTTACTGAACTAGTATCAACCCATATTTGACAATATTTAAAATTAGGGTTTTGTTTACATTCATCGAGATTTGAATACGGATTAAATATTGGAAAGTTCACATATTTAGTTATAAGAAGGTTACTAGGACAATTACTATCATTTGAATAAATTTCAAACCTCACTTGATCTCCACTTTGAAAGCCAGAAACACGACTAGGCGAATATATTAGCTGTTTTTCACCAGCCCCACTAAGTCTTTGTCCATAACTATCAACAACGTAAATATCATCAGTTAAATTATTTACATATAAAGTAAAAGTTAATCCTTCATTCATATTGTAATTATAACTAAATTGAACATTACTAGCTATTCTTAATAGTTCTGCTTGCCTTTGATAATCACATTCTGCACGTGTTATTAAAGGAGCAACGCACATGCATATTAAAGTAAAAAACACATACTTAATTTGGTTAGCCCTCACTAGTGTATCCTCCTCTCTATTATAACACAACATTTTATCATTTTAAAACATAATTATAAACTTGATTACGAATATTAAATGTTAAGTATATTTCACTAGCATTCTTCACGTCGCTTGGAACTTCAATATAATAATATGAAGAATCTTTACTAACCTTAGGTTTTATATTCTGAGTATTAATTCTTTTAGATGTCCAACCACTTCCCACTTTATAGTTAATTGTGGCAAATGTATTTAAAAAATCATCAAATGAAGTAATTTGAGTGCTATTAATATTACTATCTATACTAAAATCAGCATCAATCTTCATTAAAGTTTTTAAATAATTACCAGTTGCTGTTGCTGTTAAATATTCACTAGAATCAATACATTTATCAGTTCCATAACAATATTCATAATTTAATTTAAATTTATCATTTATTTCATAACTATTTATTTTAAACACCGAACTTCCTAAGATACTTTCCTCAAAATTTTCTTCTTCTCCAAGTTTTACTGAATGTTCTTCACTTTTTTGCGTTAAATTAGTTGGTTTCAAAGTAACCATAATATTCTTGGCACCAATTTCCCCTTTAACATAACTAACATTATCATTAAATTTTAAAACCATTGTTTTATTAATATCTTCTTTAGGGATAACAAACGTCAAGATATAACTTTTAAATTCTTCGCTTAATTGTTGACCAGTATACGCAGTACCTAAATCATATAATTCTTTCGCATAATTTACATTTTGTCCATATGATTGATTATCAAC
>CALVYM010000126.1 GCA_944372205.1 uncultured Bacilli bacterium | reverse complement strand
TTAAAATTTTCTTCCATACTACTTATTTTATTTTTTATTAATTAATATCTAATAAAAAACTCTTTTCCCCCTTTTCAGCTAAAATAATATCATTCCAGTCAAGTGGAGAGTCAAGAAAAAAATATTAAACTAAATTTTTTAAAATGATTTAGTTAAAACAACTTTTTAACTTTATTTTCCACTTGCTGATTTTCATCTATTTTTTAATTAATGTTTTTCTTTTAGTTGATTTTTTTAAAATATCTAATTTTTGTATTTAGACTATAATATAACTTTTTTATTCTAAACTTTCTTTTAATACTAGACAAATTTTTTCTAACTCCTTAAATTTTCCTTAATTTATATTCTTAATTAGAAAAAAATTTAATTTCTGGTAATTCTCTTTCTAACAATTTGCTATCTTTATAATCATTTTCCCATTTTATTTTATAATCTGGAATAAGCTTTACTTTATAAGGCATTAATTTATGCAATATAACAATAGCTTCAAACATCTTTAAAGTCCGAAGTTCCATCGGAGTTATTAATCTTGAATCTTTATTAACATTACTACTATTTTTCCAAATAAGGGGAATTTCTCCCCTTTCATTTTGACCTAAAAGATCAATTAATGTTAAATTCTTCTTCATATATTCTTGATTTGCAAAGTTTGTATAGCGTATTTTCATCACCTCGCCTATATTAAATCATAGTTTCTAGACATTTTTAAACAATAATGACTTTTTAATTGCGTTAGTCCATAAAATATTCTAAAATATAGAAAAGGAGTATTTAATGTTTAAAAAAGAACTAATTGCTAATATTTTAGAATATATTCATAATAATTTAAAATAGCGTTAAATACAAAGATGTACCAAAAGTTAAAAAATTATAGTAAAAAAGAACTAAAATAGTTCTCCTATAATCATACTTTTTAACACTTTTAAAAATATTTTTAGAAAATTATCTTTTTTTATATCAGTAAGAACAGTAATTTCTACTTCATCGATTTTATTTCCAAGATCATCTTTAACAATTAACGAACCAATTACTTCATTTTTTTGAATAGGAAGATTTAAATCATTTAATCTAACTTCGGATTTATATTCTTTATCTTTATCACTTTGTTTTTTTAAAACTGTTACATCACGAAGAGCTACAATTTCTATTTCTTCTGTATCAGCTTTGTCAATTGTAATATTACCTAAAACATCACCTTTTTTCTTAATGGTTGTTACTTCATATAAATTAAAACCATAATCTAAAAGTTCAGCTGTTTCTTGATTTCTAACTTTTCCTTCTTCTTCACCTAAGACAATTGCAATTAACCGCATATTATTTCTTTTAGCAGTTACTGCCATACAATAACCAGCATTGTCGGTAAAACCTGTTTTAAGCCCATCAGCACCTTGATAAGTTTTAATTAATTTATTTGTATGTGAATATTGCTATAGTGAGTGGTATCACTTCTTGATGAAATGATACCATAAATCGTGATATTATGCAAATAATTATATATAGAATATTTTCGTTTGTACACTTTTTTCAAAATAATTTATTAAAAAAATAACGACATATTTACATTAAACAGCCATCTTATTACATAATTTATTAATTAATTATAATATTACTTGTTGATAGAGAAAAAAAGGCAAAATATCCCTCAGCAACATTTTGACTAAATTCTCATCATGTTTTTTAATACTCATAAATAATAGTTCAATTAATCAAACTTCTTATGTTCTTTTGATTATTTTTTATATGTCCTTTAGCCATTGAAAGCATTATTATGAAAGATAATGTTAACATCATATCTATCTTCTTTTTTCCTCTAATGAAATGATCATTAAACATATAATCTCTATCTATTCTTCCATTTAATCTTTCTATTTCAGTTCTTTTTTTATATAATCTTTTATATTTTTGACTATCTCTAGCTACTGGTAAAAATATCCTTCTATCTGTTGATATAGGTATTCTAAACACCTTTCCTTTATCATCATACTTAAAACCATATCTTAAACATTTTCTTTGTTTATCATATCCAAGATATTTTAATTTATCATATTCACCAGTTACTATATTTTTAATATAGTAAACTTCACCATCTTCATTATATGCAAGTGGTTGGTTATCTACTTCTCTTAATACTTCTTCTTTCCACATATGTCTGGTATCAACTAAAGGATTAATATTATATTTATCCTTTAGTAAAGCATTTCTTTTCCCATCATCATATCCTGCATCTGCAAGAAAGTTTTTCATTTTATCAAGTACATATTTATGATTTTTATCTAAATCAGTAATCATATCATTAGCAACAGTTTGTTCAGATACACTTGCTGTTTCTAATCTTTTCCATATTGGTAATCCATAAATGGCATCACATAATATATGAGCTTCAAACCCGTGATGCCATGTACTCTTTTTTGTACCATTAGCAAAAATATAAGTTTTACAAGTCCAAGATGCATCGTTCTCTCTACGATAGTCTTTTTTACTTTCGTTAGATGTAGATTTTTTATTATCTTTCTTTGCATAACTATCTAATAACTTTCCATCAATAGCACAGTCTTTACCAAAATTATTTAGGTGTTCATACATAATTACTAATATTCTAAATTTGAAAGATAATAATGTAAAGTTTAATGAAAATTTTTATTATGAAGAAAAAATTAAAGGAGTAACTCATAAAATATTTGAAGCTTATTTATCTTATAATCCTAGTTCCTGTCCTAAATGTGGTGTTTTATTTGATGAAAAATTTGAAAAACATGATTTCATTATTTCTGATATTAAAATACCTGATGTCTCTGGTTTTAAAACTATTTTAAGACTACATAAACAACGTTATCTTTGCAAACATTGTAATAAAGCTTTTACTCTTACTACTAATATTGTTAATTATGGATGCTTTATATCTAATAATACAAAACATAAAATTGCTTGTGATTTAATTAAAAAACGTTCTGAAAAAGATATTGCTTTAGATAATAATGTTTCTCCTAATACTGTTGAAAGAATTATGGATTCTTATTATGAAACTCAAAAACTTTATAAATACCACTTACCTGAAGTTTTATCCTTTGACGAATTTAAATCT
>CALVYM010000125.1 GCA_944372205.1 uncultured Bacilli bacterium | reverse complement strand
GTAAAACATCCAGATAATTCAGAAACGATATATTCATTTGCAGTTGATAAATCTCTAGAATTAAATGCAAATAATTTATCAAACACTGCTCATGCTACAGTAAAGTTATATGATAGTGATGATAAAAAATATAATTTATATTTAAATATAGAAAATAATGCATTTATAGATAAAGATGCAACTATTATTTTAACCATAACTAATCCCAATAAAGAAATTATAACTAATATAGATAATTTAGCTTATAATGAAACATTAAATGGCTTTGATATAACTAATTATATAGGTAAAAAGAAAATAATTAGTGATTATTTAATTACTAAAAAAACAACACAAGAATGGGAATTTAGTGTTAGATTAATTACCCATCAAGATATTACTGAAAGCTTTAAAGCAACAATAGAATTTAGTGAATAATAAAACGAGACATATTTCCACAAAAAATATGTGATTTTTCAGCAAAAATGTTACATTTGATAATGTCAATATAAAAGTTTATAATTATATTATTATTTATAATGATTTTCCAGTAGAAAAAGTAAGTTGCAAAGTAAATAATTATAAAAGATATTTGATATTAGAGTTTTTAGATGAAATGATGCGTAATTCTTTAGAACATTAAACCAAGGATAGTATCCTTGGTTTAAGTAATAAATAATAAACACGAGCATAAAATTATTTATGAAAAATTTTATAGCTCACCGAGGAATATGGAGTGATTCAGTAAAGGATAATTCATATCAAGCATTATATAATGGGTTATTAAGTGAAGAATATATAGGTATTGAAACTGATGTAAGAGTAACTAAAGATAATGTTTTTGTGGTCTATCATGATCCGTTATATAATGGTAAATTAGTAAAAAATGTCTATTATAAAGATATGATTAATGTTTGTAGATTAGAAGATATTCTAAAAATAAAAACTAATAAAATAATATTACTAGAAATAAAAGATTTTAATATTGATGTAAAAAGTTTTATAAAACTTATAGATAAATATAAAAGAAATGTTATGATTATGTCTTTTAGTACTTTAGTTATTAGTAAAATAAAAGTCCTTAATACTAAATATAAATTAGGAGTATTAAATTATATTATAAATAGTGATAGTAATTATGATTTTGATTTTATATGTTTACTAGATATTATTAGTAATAATTTTGTTATAGATAGTTTTAAAAAAAGAAATATAGAAGTATTAATTTATGGTGTTATCGACATATTGGAGGATGCCACATATATAATAGATGATAATAAATTAAAAGGACTTGCTAAATATAAGCAATTTTGATAAAATTTAGTTGGTGGTGCGTCAGTTCGGCGTTTAATATATAGTTGGTGGGAAGCCAATCTGGTAATCCCTAGCCAGGAGCCAGTAGCGAGATTCCCTGGAACTGAAGTCGTAAGATTAAGTTTAAGCAGAGGGTGAGCATGGATTCGAGCCGTAATGCGGAATGAAGTTATTGAGCCTGTTAAAGAATAATTAAGTAGATGCTGATGTAGTCACCTATAGAGCATGCAAAATCGGTAATACCGCATGGAGCAAAGGGGTTAGCATATAATCGTTCAATTGCAACAAGGATACAAACTTCAAAATTTAATGTGTTTGGTTAATAAAGAAACATTAATAAGACAACATGAGAAGCAACAACCAAATAAAGCAAGTGGAATATATAAGGTTACTAAAGATGAATATTCAATTAATTTAGAAGCCAGAATAGATGACTTGCTAGATAGGATGAAGAAATTTAGCTACAAACCATTACCAGTAAGAAGAGCATACATCGAAAAAGCAAATGGGAAGTTAAGACCGCTAGGAATACTGGCATATGAGGACAAACTAGTACAAGGAACTATGGCTGATGTACTAAATGAAATATATGAAAATTGTCATCAAGCCATAAGAGAAATAAATCAAATACTTATGACTAAGAAAGTGAATTATGTACTAGGACATCAAAGGGTTCTTTAATAACATGACCATAAGTGGTTAGTGAAATTTCTTCAAGAACATATAAGGGAATACCGCATAAATTCAAAGAGTTAATAACTATACTAAATAGAAAATTAATAGGTCTGTATGCATATTACGGAATAAATGCTATGTTTAATGAACTCATGAAAATATACTATCATGGAGTGTATGCATTAAGGAGTAGTATATTTAGGAGGAGTCAGAGAAAATTAAGCGTGGAAATATTTGGAAGGATATTTGAAAGAGTACCAGTAGCAAAACCACGAATATACTAAGATATATGGCAATGGTAATAAAGATTATATGAAGAACCGTATGCCTTAATAGGGC
Source organism: uncultured Bacilli bacterium (assembly GCA_944372205.1). Taxonomy (GTDB): domain Bacteria; phylum Bacillota_I; class Bacilli_A; order RF39; family UBA660; genus Onthocola_B. Next base: position 792 of record CALVYM010000125.1, on the reverse strand, counting down.
ACGTACAGTTCTGTGAGGGGCAATGAGACAAAACCTCTCACTGATAGAAATATTAAAGAAAAGGGAGGTAAGTCGAGACTTGTCTACTCGACATATAAATGCAAGAATTTGTTGTTTCAATTATGGAGAACTTTGGTTATTTTGGAGTTTTTTTTCTAATAGCAATTGAAAATATATTTCCACCGATTCCATCTGAGGTAATACTTTTATTCGGTGGTTTTATGACTACTAAAACTAGTTTAAATATTCCGTTAATGATTTTATTTTCAACTCTTGGTTCTTTACTTGGAGCTATTGTTTTATATTATATTGGTAAAATACTTAATAAAGATAGATTAAAAAAAATAGTTGCGGGTAAGATTGGCAAAATCCTTCGTTTAAAAGAAAAAGATATTGATATGGCTGATGAATGGTTTGATAAAAAAGGAAATATTACAGTGTTTTTTTGTAGGTTTATTCCAATTGTTAGGAGTCTTATATCTATTCCTGCAGGCATGAGTGAAATGCCTATGTTTAAGTTTTTAGTTTATACTATTGTAGGTTCCGCTATATGGAATACTGTGCTTTTAGTTATAGGTAATAGAGTAGGGGAAAATTGGGAGGAAATACTTTCGATATTCGATAGGTATTCTCATATTGTATTGATACTTTTAGTAAGTATATTTATTGCCTTTCTAGTTTGGTTTTATAAATTTAGGAAGCCTAAAAAAGTTAAAAAAACAGATTGAAAAAATCTGTTTTTTCTTGGTTTTTTGTGGTTTTCGACAAACCTTGATTTTATTCGACAAAATG
>CALVYM010000124.1 GCA_944372205.1 uncultured Bacilli bacterium | reverse complement strand
AAAATTATTTTATATTATGTTTTACTCCCTTGAAAAAAATATATATTTTATGTATAATAACAAATAGGGAGGAAAAAAATGTCAAAAAACAAAATAAAATTAAATGATAAAATTGAAAAAAAGAATAATAAGCATCTTAAACAAGATAAATATGTGAGTGATGATGCTAAAGAAATTAGAAGATTTGTAATTATCTTATTTAGTGTCATTGTTTTGGTTTTAATTGTCTATGGTATATCAAGAGTGTTAATTGATGAACCTGATGATACCTACATTCGCAACACTACAGCAGGTGTTATAGACTATGATATGGTTAGTATTGGAACAATGTTAAATAGGAATTATGATGAATATTATGTAGCAATTTATGATGAAGAAGATCCAAAAGCGATATATTATTCAACAATTATTTCTTTATATGCTGATGGTGATGATGCAATTAAAGTATATTATTGTAATTTGGGTAATTATTTAAATCAAGAGTATAAAGTTCGTGATGGTGAGCATACTAATCCTGATGCCAAAAGTATTGATGAACTTGCGTTAGGTAATTTGACACTAATTAAAGTAAAAAATGGCAAAATTGTTAAGTATTTAGAAGAACTTGACGCAATTAGAGAAGAATTTGATGTTTAGAGAAGTGTTTAACTTTTCTTTTTTTTAGGATTGTGTTAAAATTAAGGTGGTGATAAAATTGAAAAATAAAAAAGGGTTCAATTTATTAAGTGTAATAATTGTAATATGTATAACCTCAATTATATCTGGTTTAACTACCGGAGTAATTGTAACTAATAGTTATAAAAATAATTTAGGACTTACATATGAAGATTTAGTAAACGATGAAAGTTTAAATGAATTTTTAGAAGTTTATTCTTCAATAATAAATAATTATTATGAAGATGTAGATACAAGTGCCATGATTGATAGTGCTGTTGATGGTATGCTTGATTATTTAGGAGAATCTTATACTACTTATTTAGATAAAGATGCAACTGAAGAATTAGAAGAAAGGCTTGCAGGAAGTTATCGGGGAATTGGAATTAGTGTTGCTAATAAAGTTATTCAAGATATTACTAGCGGAACACCTGCAGCAAAATCTGGCCTACAAGCTGGGGATACAATTACAGGAGTAGATGGCATCGATGTTACACAGATGGATAATGAACAATTAACAGATTTAATTAAAGGTAGTAATAAAGATAGTGTGAGATTAACTGTTTTGAGAGGTGAAGAATTTTTAAATTTTGATGTAGGCATGGCCACTATTCCTATTTCTGCTATAAATTATAGAATGTTAGAAAATAATGTTGGATATTTACAAATGGAAATATTTTCAGCTACATTAGAAGAACAAGTAACAAATGCTTTAAAAGATTTAGAAAGTCAAGGAATGCAAAAACTAATAATTGATTTAAGAAATAATACCGGAGGTTATTTAGAAAGTGCTGAAAAGGTAGCTAGCCTATTTTTAGAAAAAGGTAAATTAATATATTCTTTAGAGAGTAAAGATGCAACTACTGAGTATTATGACAAAACGGATACTCATACAGATTATCCGATTGTAATATTGATAAATGGCCAATCGGCATCTGCTTCAGAAATTTTAGCTGCAGCTCTAAAAGATAGCTATGGGGCAGTATTTGTTGGTGAAAAAAGCTATGGCAAAGGAAAAGTGCAACAGACTTATAATTTAAGTGATGGATCTATGGCCAAATATACATCAGCAAAATGGTTAAGACCTAATGGTTCTTGTATTGATGGAGTAGGTCTAATTCCGGATTATGTTGCCAATATGACATATACATATGATGATACAGGAGCTATAAATGGAACAATTGATTCTCAACTTAATAAAGCTATAGAAGTAATAAGTGCAATGTAATGCACTTTTTTTGCTAATTTATAGAATTTATTGTATAATTTATTTAAAGAGATGAATTATATGAAAATCGGAGATAAGTTTAAAATTCATTGTTATAAACATAATGGCAAAATATATCAAGCTAGCGAAGAAGCTATAATACTTGATATATTTGAAGATTATATTGTTTGTGGCAATAAAATGGTTACAGTTACTGAAGATGATGGAAGAAGCTATAGAACAAAAGAGTTGGCCATAATATATTTTTATAAACATAATTGGTTTAATGTTATTGCTCAATTGAAGAAATTTGGTTTATTTTATTATTGTAATATAGCAACACCTTATGTTATAGATGAAGATACAATAAAATATATTGATTATGATTTAGATTTGCGAGTATTTCCAGATGACGGATATAAAATACTTGATAAAAATGAATATAATTATCACAAAAAAATTATGCATTATCCAAATGAAATAGATAAAATTGTTAAAAACGAATTAAAAGTATTAATAGATATGAAAAAAAATCATAATGGGCCATTTAATCGAGAAGCAATTGAATATTATCATCACAAATATGATGAACTTCAAAAAAATGGTATCATTTAAGAAAATTAGCATAAAATATAAAGAAAAACCTAAAAAATAGTCAAAAAAAAGTCAAAAAAGCAAAAAAAATGAAAAAAATTGCAAAAAATTGATTTTTTTTGTTGACAAGTTGGTTTTGATTTGATATATTACTAGTGCACACACGGAAAAGTGCATGAATGATCTTTGAAAACTGAGTAAAAAAGTCAATTTTGAGTAGCTTTGATTAAACTTAAAAATTGAGATTTAAATTTATAAATCTTTTTTATTGAGAGTTTGATCCTGGCTCAGGATGAACGCTGGCGGCATGCCTAAGACATGCAAGTCGTACGAAGGAGCCCATTGATATTTAATGAAGTATGAAGTGCTTGCACAGATTACGGATTTATTTGGATTTGGATTCTCTCCTTAGTGGCAAACGGGTGAGTAACACGTGGGTTACCTACCTTCAAGATGGGGATAACAATTGGAAACGATTGATAATACCGAATGTGCTCTACGGAGTAAAGATGCCTTTAAAGCATCGCTTGGAGATGGGCCTGCGGCGTATTAGCTAGTTGGTGGGGTAATGGCCTACCAAGGCGACGATGCGTAGCCGAACTGAGAGGTTGATCGGCCACACTGGGACTGAGACACGGCCCAGACTCCTACGGGAGACAGCAGTTAGG
>CALVYM010000123.1 GCA_944372205.1 uncultured Bacilli bacterium | reverse complement strand
AGAAAAGTTCGTAGAAAAGTTCGTAGAAAAGTTCGTAGAAAAGTTCGTAGAAAAGTTCGTAGAAAAGTTCGTAGAAAAGTTCGTAGAAATTGGTCGACACTATCGACCAATTTTCTTTTATTAAATAAAAGAAAATTATTTAATTATTTAATTTATGGAAGTTTAATAGTATTATCAGTCTCTTTAATTACTTTCCACTTACCACCTCTATCACTGCCATCTCTTTTAATTATTTTATTATCAATGAGATATTTTATATTTTTTTGAACACCTCTAGTAGTTATTCCAAGTACTAAGGCTAATTCTCTTTGGGTAATTTTTGGATTTTCATTCATAAGTTTAATAATAAAACTATTTGTTGTAGAAATATAAAGTGGTGCTTCATTTAACTCGTTATTTATAAAAGTATTTTTATTAAATTTAAAAGTAACTCTTATAAAATTAGGAAAAAATTCAAATGCACTTCTATCATAAACTCTTAATATTTTGATAATACCTGTTCCCATTTGTTCTACTAAATCTAAGTCATAAAACACCTTCATCAATTCGGGATTTTTTGGTGTGGAAAATCCTTCTAAAAATTCATCTTGAGTAACAGAATCTTGTATTCCTCCATAAGAAGAGATAACTAATCTATCACTAAACATTTCAAATTTAGGGGCAAAAAGATTAGTCCAATCATTATGAACCATAGCATTAATTACAGCTTCCCTTACAGCATCATAATTATACATTTTAATTTCTTTTCTTTCAGGATATTCTATTTTAGTAAATGTTTTGTTTTCATTTTTTATTTTATCTAGTATATTGTTAGTAGCTTTAATAATAGAACAATTACCGAAGTCTTCACATTCAATTAAATCATCAGCTATATCCCCACTATATTTACCAAATCTTACGGAAATAGTGTTATTATCCGATAATAAATAAGCAATTAAATTATATTTGCCGTCTTCTGTAAATAAACCTAATTGCTTTAAAAAGTTTTTATTTATAATTTTACCCTTTTCTTCATAATATATTTTTAGTTGAGAAAAAGATAAGTCTTGTTCTGGTGAAACAATATTTTTAATACTATTTCTAGTTCTTTTACTAAATTCATTAATAATTAATTCATTTGGCATATTTTGAATAGAACTACCAATTCGAATAAAACAACCTTCTGGTGTCATTCCTAAATCTTTTAAATAATAAGGCCTTTCATTACCACGAGCAACAACAACTTGAATATATTTTTTATTACCACTTTCATGAACAATAACTTCATAAAGACCAAGTGTTGATGGCATTATTTTATCTTTAATCCTATCTTTAATTGCTCTTTGTAATAAATCAACATCGCCATCTATGCCAACAACATTGCCATTATCAGCAATGCCTATAAAAATATTTCCACCTTTAGCATTTAAAAAAGCTACTACTTCTTCTTCAAATTTATCTGTTAATTTAACTTTAAATTCATTTCTAAAATCTTCAATAGCATTTAACATAAGTACCTCACATTATAATTTAAACTAATAGTGCATTGTGTAAATAAACACCACTTATTTTCTTTGTGTAAATAGCATAACATAAGTAACATTATATTTCAATATAAAAATAATAAAAATAATAAAATTTGAATAAACCCAATGATTTTATTCACTGGGTTTATCAAGATTGTTTTCTTTAATTAATTTTTCTACTTCATCAACACTTAACTTTACTATCTTAGCAATAGTTTCTATTGACAAATTATTTTCAAGAGCATTTTTAATGATATAATATTTTCTACCTTCTTCTTTACCTTCTTGCCTAGCAATCATTATTTTTTCATCTTCTTCAGATATATCTCTAATGATTGCTCCTTCAGTAAAATATGCTTTCTTTAATATCTTTTTAAATTCTTTTATTACATCTTCTGAAGAATATTCTTTTTCTAATTTATCTAAATAGAAAAATAAAGTATCTATAAATTTATTAAATGTATATGAATTCATATATTTTCCTCATCTTCTCTTAGTTTTCTAATAAAATCTTCATCATTATTTAATCTTATTATTTCTTGCTTATATTTTTTTATTACATCATCATTAGGATAAAGTTTTTCTAGTTCTTCTAGTTCATCTAAATCCATATCAAGCATTAAAATATACTTATACTTATCAAACATTTCTTTATTAGCTATTTTCACAACAATTTCCTCCTTGTAAACATTATAACATAAGGTTTCGTTTATGTAAATAGCATAGTTAAATAAAACCAGTGATTTTATTCACCAGTTTTATCAAGTTTGTGTTCTTCAATTATGTTTTTTACTTCATCAGTACTTAAACCTACCGCTATAGCTATAGTTTCAATAGGACTATTTACTGATAATAGGTTTTTGATGACATCAATTTTTTCTTTAGCCTTACCCTTAGCAAACCCTTCTTGCTTGCTAAGCTTTAATTCAGTGTTATGAATCATTTCTTTTTCTTCTTCTTCACTTATTTCTCTAATGAATTTAGCATTACTATTTAATTTCACAATTTCACCTCGAAACATTTTTATGATTTCATCATTCGGAAAGAAATTTGCAAGTTCTTCTGGTGTTTTATCTAGCATTAGTATATATCTAAGTTTTTCTCTTTCCTTAGCATCAGTATAACATATTTTTTCAACATTTTCTATAAATATATTCCAAATGCTAAAGTTTTTGGTATATATTCCATCTTCATGTGTTAAATATGATTTTAATACCATTTTATCTGTTGCTTTAGAATTATAAATGAAATTTATTTGCAAAAACTCTGTTTCGACATCAATTTCTTGTCCTTTAGATACATTTTTACTAAATAATTTGCAAAGATAAGCTAAATTTCTAATTTTAGTAACTTCCGATAGTCCTTGAGCATTGACTTCAACATTAATAATTCTACTTCCTACTCTTATCAAAACATCTAAAACCTTTTTTCTTTCATCTTCAGTGTCTTGTGGTAATTCTACCGGAATAAATTCTAAAATTTCAACTGGTTCATCAAACACATTACCAAGTATAGCCTCTAAAATGACTTTACCTTTATTACCATGGGCAATACTTTTAAATACCCGGTCATTTTTAGCAGTATATACTTTGGTTTTTTCTTCCGTAAGCAAGGTATCACCTCCTTGGCTTTATATACTAGCACA
>CALVYM010000122.1 GCA_944372205.1 uncultured Bacilli bacterium | reverse complement strand
GGTAAAAATTTCCAATTTTATTTTTTAATTGACAACAATTTTGGAATACCTTATAATATATTAGGAAATGAAACAGGTGATTATTTTGACAACTGGAAAAGCACATAGTATTTATAATAAGTATATTAATACTTTACTTAAAAATGAACTTGATGCATCTTCTCCTTTACTTGAAGATTTATTTACTAAAAAAGATTATGAAATTTTATTAAAACCAGTTTTAAATGTAATAAAAGAAAACCCTAATGCTAGTATTACTACTTTGAGATTAAAGTTATTTCAAAGAAGTGGTTTAAAAGAAATTATTGATAATTTTGTTAATTTTACTAAAATTACTCCAGGGGTATTACTAGATTTTGGAACATATAAAACTAGAGATACTGTTTTATGTGGGAAAAGACAAGAGTGCGTTATGGAAAAAGGAATTTTAGTGCCAAAAGAACTTGATATGGAAGAAGATACAATTTTTGATTTAGCATCAACTTCTAAATTATTTACAGCTATTTCGATTCTTAAGATTTATGAAATGGGATTAATTGATGTATTTGATTCTGTTAATAAGTATGTTCCAGAATTTAAAAATCTAGAAGATGTTACTGTATATGAATTACTTAAATTTAGTGCTAATATTGGAACTGATAAGAGAATTGATAGTGCTCATAATCCAAAAGATGCTGAAGGTATATTATTTAGTGCTCATAAAAGAGATAATTATTTAAATAATGCTTATACAGATATTGGAGCAATGATTTTAAGATATGTTGTAGAAAGAGCTACACATATGTCTTTTGTAGATTTTGTTAATACTGAAATATTTGAAAGAGTGGGAATGAGTGATACTTATTTAAATGTCCCTAAAGAAAAGCTATATAGAGTTGCTAATGAAAATTATTCTTCTGGTATTAATCAAGATGGAACATATTTTACAAGAATTGATAATGTACCTGGAACAGTTCATGATACTAAAGCAATTTCTATGGGACATGCCTTAGGTATTGCTCCAGGACATGCTGGATTCTTTTCTACTAAAGATGATATGATTAAATTTGCTAATGCTTTAATTAAAGGAAATATTATTAGTAAAAATTTAGTTATGACTATGGGTGATACCGCAACTGGTTTTCAAGAAGATATTGATCACTATACTTACTTTTATGGTTCTTTAGTTTATTTAAAACAAAAAGATCCAAAGTATTTGTCGGTTTATGCTCCTCTTTCTGGCAAGGCGTTTATGTCTCCAGGTTTTGCTGGAACAACTTTAGTAGTTGATCCTGTAAATGAAATTTCTTTATTTATTGGTGCTAATAGATTACACAATAGAATTTATCAAATACATCCAAATTATAAAGATAAAATTATTGTTGATGAACACAATAAAAAAACATATCCCATGTCAAATGGGACTGAAAAAATAATTAGTATTGATTATACAAAAGAAAAAGAAGTAATGGTAAGACTTGCTTTAGATTTAGCTTTGCAATATCAATTACTAGAAAAAATATATCCTCAAGAAAAAGAAATGCATTTAGTTAGAGAACTTAACTAAATGCATTCTTATTTTACCCTAATACTGTAGTTGGCGGGGCCTACTAAAGTATCACCATCTATTGTAAACCTAGAACCATGACATGGACAATCCCAAGTCTGTTCAGTTTCATTAAATAATAATGTACACTTCATATGAGGACATTTATTATAAACTATGTGTTTAACTCCAGATTTATCCACATATATAGCTTTATCTTTAATGAAAATTGGATTATTATTATAATATTCTTTATTTTTATTTAGCTTACTTCCTATTAAACTATACATACTACTAAATATATTATAACTATACTTTATTATACTTTTACTTCTTTTAGGGTCAAATAAAGCAATATATTTATTTTCTTTATTACTAATAATGTCTTTAATTATTAAACTAGCTATAACGCTACCGGTCATACCCCAAGTGTTATATCCTGTTGCAATAATTAAATTATTTTTAATAAAACCAATGTAAGGAAGATAATCAGGAGTTATAATATCATGATTACTCCATGAGTAATCATGAATATTTTTATTAAAACATAAATTATGGGAATTAGTTACAGTTATTAAAGTATCTTTATTATATCTAATTGATAATAATTCATCATCAATATTTATAGCACTAAAGTGCTTATTTTTATCTTTTTTTATTGTTATATATGATTTTTCTAAATTGCCTTTGAAAGGCATTAAAAAGGGAATTAGAAAATATGGATAGAACATAGCAAGTATTACTTTTTTAGTTTTAATTACATAATTATTACTAGTATAACAATAATACAAATTATCATCATTTTTAATATTTATTATATTAGTATGTTCATATATTTTATCCTTTAATTTATAAGCTAATTCATTTAGGTATTTTAAAGGATGAAAAACATAAGTATTATCAACACTAAATGCATAATTTACAAGCATTTTATTAGGTAAGATATTAGAAACTTGTGGAGATTCTTTAAAAGTTTCTAATATCTTTTGTTCTTTTTTTATTTTTTCTATGTTTTCTATTTTTGTTGTATAAAGATATGATTTTACTTTTTCTAAATCACAATTAATATGCTCTTTATTTATTCTATTGACTAAAGTTTTAATAGCTAATTTATTACATTCATAATAAGATTCAGCTTTATCTAAATTATTTATCTTAGAATAAATATTTTCTTGTAAAAAAGTTATTTTAGCACTACTTCTAGCAGTTATCCCACCACCTATAGTATTTTTTTCAACTAATATTACATCTTTATTTTTAAGTTCATATAAAGTATTAATACCAGTAATACCACCACCAATGATAAGGATATCACAATTGATATCCTTATCTAATGTTTTATGTTTATGCATATTTATATCTTGCCATAATGTTTTCATATAATTATTATGAACATAAATTAGATGATTATTACTTTTTTCTACAGGGGGTTTTGGCTGTTAAATGAGTTGATTTGATATTTACCCTTTAAATTTGAATTGCACCATAATAGAAAAGTTCGTAGAAAATGTCGTAGAAAATGTCGTAGATTTGTCGTAGAAAATGTCGTAGAAAATGTCGTAGAAAAGTTCGTAGAAAAGTTCGTAAAAAAGTTCGTAGAAAAGTTCGTAGAAAAGTTCGTAGAAAAGTTCGTAGAAAAGTTCGTAGAAAAGTTCGTAGAAAAG
>CALVYM010000121.1 GCA_944372205.1 uncultured Bacilli bacterium | reverse complement strand
GTAGTAAAACACAATAAATACAAAAAAGCATAAAATCTTTTGGTTCTACCTTAAATTTCATAAGTACCTCCCTTTCTCTTAACTATTATACAACAAAATTAACAACATTTAAATTTTTTTTTAATAAAAATCTATATTTATACGATAATTCATAGTATTATATTCATAAATTGTAATTCTATTTGAATTATTATCAATTATATTATATTCAGTATATTCATCTGTTTCTGTAGTAGAATAAGAAAATACTACCGGAGATATACTTTGATATATATTATATAATCTTTGATTAAAATTATCTAGCGTTTTATAAAGATTGATAGATTCATCACTTAACATATTATAAGCTTTATTTGTATCAACAAACATTAATGTTAAAAATTCATTTATATAAGTTGTTAATTTATTTTCTTCTAAAATATTAATGTTTGTATAAGTATTTGTTGAATTAACAAATTCATTATTCTTAAAATCATATTCCTCTAAAAATTCATCAATACTAATTTCATGTAAGGGATATATAGCATAAGTATTATCTTTAGTAATAATCATATAATTAACATTGTTTTCATATTGTAATTCTTCTGTTATAATAATTTGATTTAATAAATATCCATTAATTAAATAATAAGTAATATGTTCTCCTTCAATATACTGAATATTTTTAGCAATATATGATGTATCTTCATATTCATTTTCTAAAACATTCAAGATATTATTTTTATTTATATTATTATTATAAATGTAATTTTGAGCTAAAATATTATATAATTTGTTAGCATCATTTTCTTTAAGAATATCATAATAATCATTTATAATTCTTTGAAGTGTAAAAAATATAGTATCATTTTCTAATGTGTTAATTTTTATATTGGCTATACTAGTATTATCAGAATTTATATTATTATCATTTAAGTTTTCATTATTGTTAGTATTATTTGTTAGTAATAAAACTATTATAGTAAAAATCATTAATACTATTATTATAACAATAACTGCTTTTTTATTTTGTTTCATTTTATCTCCTAATTACATCCATTTTTTACATAAGTTTCATATTCTGACGAATAATTTTGGGCTCTTGTTGGACAATTCACTTTATAATTATAAGGAACTTCGAATGTTTGACAAAAATTATTAGCTATATCATATACAGAATAATTTCCTGTAACGTATTTTTTAGTTACGGGATAATATGTATCTAATTCATTGACAAAATATTCTAGTTGTCCTTGAAGAGATGTTATACTATATCCGTTATTATTAAGATAATTAATTACATTTACTCTTCTACCAAAGCTCCATTGAAATAAACCAAATCCTGCCGCTTCGCTACTAGGAACTGTTGCAATATTATCTATTGTATAACCGCTAGAATATTCAACTGCATTAGTTCTAAAGCCACTTTCGGCATTTATATTGACCATTATTCCTGCAGTGGCATTTTGAGAAAATCCACTAGCTAGTAGAGCTTGGCATACCGCTTGTTTACCACCTTCATCATTTGATCCTGCATTTACAGAAATATCTCTTAGTACTGGACGCGGGTTATCAGGACTTACATACTCTAATGGATTAACTTGAGAATCATTCACTCTTATTTCAAAATGCAGATGGCATCCCGTTGAACTACCACTTGAACCTACCATACCTAATTTTTGTCCTTGTTGTACCGTATCACCCACAGAAACACTTACACTATTACTATACATATGAGCATAGACACTAGAAGTTCCATCGCCATGGTCAATCATTACATAATTTCCATATCCCCCACCGCAAGTATTTTGATACGATCCATAGCTTGGACAAGTATCACTAGCTGCTGTTACTGTACCAGCTTTTGTAGCTATAATGACATTATCATTACAAGTTGCTGATATGTCTATACCTTTGTGAAAGCTATTAATTCCTTGAATTGTTCTTGGACCGTACAAAGATGAGACTTCTATGGCACTCGGTGCTCCTCCATATATATTTCCACTCGTTGCTTCTTTACTACCTATTGGCCACCAATAAGACTCGTTGGCTGTTGTAACATAATATGTACAGTAATCAGTTAAATTATATAAAGCATATTTATTAGATAATTCCATACTATTTGTTGATAAATTAGCATCAATCTGCTCTTTTATATTAATATAATCGCTATTACCGTAATGTAAGCCCATTTGATCATAACTTTGAATAGAATAGTTTATATCAATATAGTGTAAATTATTAGCATTACTATTATTTATTAAACTTGACATTTCATTATTAAAATTATCTATTCCAGCATTATCAACTGTTGTAGCTTTATCATCATCAACTGGACCAATTGATACAATATAAATATTATGATCACTCCATTCGCCAGTTGCTAGTTCATAATATTTATCATAATAAACTTGAGCAGAGTTATATCTATAATCATTAACTCCTAGCCAAATAACAATATTATATTTTCCGTTTCTTATTTTGGAATTTATCGCAACTTGTGCTCCACTTGTAGCATTGGTGTATTCTTGAGAAAATCTGCCTTCCCCTATAAACCAATTATAACCATAACCAACTCCATAAACTGTATTGTTACTCTCTATAGCACCGGAATTTAACATACCTCTAATTCGGGAATCTCCGACATAAATGGTTCCATTTATGTTGCTGATTAATTCATCATTAGAGTCTCCCGTTGATGATTCCGTATCATTATATAATTCATTTAAAATTTTTTCATAATCGCTACCAGATTTGGCTAATGATTCAAATCTAGAAATATCATTTATATTAAAGTTCAAAACATTAGCAGAAGATAAACTAGAAATCTGTTCATTATACGATTCAGATACATATAAATAATTTTCTATTTCTGAATAAATTTCTGATAAATCTGTATATAATATATCATCAGTAGTTGTAGTATACTTAAATAAACAATCATCTAAACTTATAGACATAGTTGCACTATTATAATTACCATTAGCTAGAGCATTTGTTTTTAAAATTATCATTATAGCTTTAATTGTTTCAGCAGAATAATTTTGGTCTTTAACCAATGTATAAGTCGTTCCAATTATATAATTTTTTATTGGCATGTTTGTAAAAATATCTGTATTACAAGTGTTTAATGATACGGTTGTTTCATTATAATTACACTGTTCGTCATAATATCCGGTGATTTCACTTTCCATTGACCCTCCACCAAGGATTATAATTAATAGAAGAAAAATAAGAATTACTCCGCCTGCAACTAATAATATCCAAGGATTACC
>CALVYM010000120.1 GCA_944372205.1 uncultured Bacilli bacterium | reverse complement strand
TTTATTTTATCATCGTATACTCCTAAAACACGATATAAATTTTCTTCTGGACATGGTGTTTCATTTGTTCCAAAACAAACATAATTTTTAATATTATCATCTGTTATATATCCATCAGTTACTGCTTGGTCTAATGCATCATTTATTGTTGTATATTGGCTATTTGTTGTATCATATGCTAATGTAAAATATAAATTATCAGAACAACTATCCATAAATGTTGTATCTTCTACTCCATCACAATATCTTTTTATTATTTCTCCATATATTTGATTATATGAACTTTGATATACTTCTGCTATTTCATAATCTCCACCAGCAAAACGGTATGAATTATCTCCTGCTTCAAGTGTTCCGTATGTACCAGTCCCATCATGATAGTAAAGACCATTTTCGCCATCTACTCCAGTATATAATTCATCTGTTATGTAACTAGCTAGTGTATATACTGGTTTTCTTGAAAGAATTATTTCTGCTTCTAATGTTTTGCCACCATTTTCTGCTTGATTGGTATCTAGATTTATAAATGATACTGTAAATTCCCATTCTTGGATTGTATCATCAGTACTTGATGTAGATATTATTTCATATAATTCTGCTACTTCATATAACCCACTTTTTGTTGTTATATCAAATCCTGATACTCCTCCACTTGTTACATAATCTAGTCCATCTATACTTGTTACAGGGTTATCATTTGGATCAAGAATAGTTAGTACTATTTCTGGTGTTTGTTCAGTAGTCGTATAAATATAATTATTTGATTTTATATTAAAATAAACATAATAATTATATGTAGCATTATTATCTGTTGAATTTGCTCTTAGTATTGCAGAACCTACTGCAGTATCACTTAAGTTATCTCCACCCTCAGTAACATTAAACTGAGTTGGATTTAAATTAATATCTTTATCAACTTCAAATTTTAAAATATCTACTGTATCACTTGTTACACTTGCATTTCCTCTTGCTTCATCTTGAAGATGAGCAATGATATATGCTAGAGTTCCTCCAACACATAGTATTAAAACTGTTATTATTGTTAATATTATTTTTTTGTTCTTATCTAATTTTTTTAACATTTCTACCATCCTTTTTCATTATCTTTTTTGTATCTTTATTACATTGTTAATATTCTAAATATATTATAGACCATTTTTGTCTACAAATACTAACCACACACGGTTAAATTGTTTACTTTTATAAATAAATTTTATCATTATATATCTCTGTGTAACCACGGTTGTATAACCGTGGTTACATATTTACTATTATGAAATAATTTATTAGAGGATGCAGTTATGTTTAAAGAGTATAGAAAAAAATTAAAATTAACTCAAGAAGATTTAGCTGATAAAAGCAATTTGAACACTAGAACAGTTCAAAGAATTGAAAATAATGAAGAAATACCTAATATAGAAACATTAGCTAAATTAGTATATGCTCTAGAAATAAGTGATAAAGTTTTAGTAGAATATATTAAACAATTTTTTAAACCAAATAGATAATAAAAATACCACTGTTGTGGTATTTTTATTATCATTCTTTAGAAGACAGAAACGCTCTCCTGTATCTCTTTATAATCCATTGCTAGAAATTATCAACAACTAACAAGTCTGTATTCCATAATATATTGCATATTATTTAATAAAGGTTTCATTTCATTTAATTTTGCTCTTAATAATTCTTTATCTATTAATTTCAATTTATATTCAGAGATTAATGTTTGAGACATATTCTTACTTAGTGAATATTCTACTACATCTTTATCTTTAGAACTACAAAGAATTACTCCAACACTAGGATTTTCATATTCTTTTCTTGCATCTCTATCTAATGATTCTAGATAAAGACTCATCTTGCCGGCGTACTCCGGCAAATATTCTCCAATCTTTAACTCAAAAGCTACTAAACAGGATAATTCTCGATTATAAAAAAGTAGATCAATAAAAAAATCATGGTTACCAACTTTAACTTTATATTCTTCTCCAATAAAAGTAAAACCTTTTCCTATTTCTAGTATAAAATCTTTTAAATTTGCAATTATAGCCTTTTTTAAATCCTGTTCTGAAAAATTATTCGGTAAATCAAGAAATTCTAAACTATAAGTATCTAATAATCTAGTACTAGGAGCAGAATTATTATAAGGTATTAAACCCGCTATAGTTTGTGGCCTATCTACTAATGATAAAGTATACCTTTCATAACAACCAGATTCTATTTGTCTAATTAATTCCCTCTTAGAATAATTTTCATTAATAGCTAGTTGTAAATAAAAATGTTTTTCTTCTATAGATTTAGTTCTACTTAAGATAAGTAAATTATTTGACCAACTTAACTGAGTAATTAATTACAATGCTAAAATATCATCTTTATATGTTTTATAAAACTGAACCATTGATCTTATATTTCTTTTATTAAACCATTTAGCTAATGGATAATTATTTCTCATAAATCCTACTGATTTATCTATAATTTTATCGTCATAGCCACTATTATCTATCAATTCAGATAAATACTTACCAATTTCAAAATATAATAATATTAGTTCTTCATTTACTTTTCTATATGCATTATTTTTTCTTTGTTCAATCATTTCAATAATATGATTGAAATTCACATCCAATATTTTATCACCTCCCTCATTATATTTTTTAGTTGTTATACTAATATTTATGAATCTACTAAAGCACAAATTTTTATTTACATGTAAAATATATGTAAATAAACAAGGAGATGTTGAATCCAGTGGATTCAACATTTAATTTAATGTAAAAACTGTGTCAAAAGTTCGTATAATTTATGTAAAGTTTTAGCCAAATTGTGAATCCACTGGATTCACTTTTTATTTGCATACAAATATCATCTAATAAAGTGTAAAGTATTTTTATTATATTTATTTAAATTTTTTATACAATAATTTATTGTAGAACAAAAGTCAAAATAAATTTTGACTATCCTTGTATCACTACAAGGCATTTCTGCTTCATAGAGTCCTTTAGACTCTCCACAGACCAACATCGGATGGTCGCCACCCTACTATTTATTTAATTTAATTTTATCTATACTAAACTTTGCATATATATTTTTAATCCTTCAAACATTATATTTATACTAGCATTGATATCACGATCATGTATATATCCACATTTAGGACACTCCCAATTCCTTATACTTAAATCTTTTACCTTTTTATTTTGATATTCACATACTGAACAAACTTGACTACTTGGATAATATCTGTTTATTGTAATTAGTTTTTTATTTTGCCA
>CALVYM010000119.1 GCA_944372205.1 uncultured Bacilli bacterium | reverse complement strand
CAACTTCGCGAACGGATTAAAAATAAAGAATATGAAAGATTAGATAATGAAACTAAAGATAAATTAATTAATAATACCAATCCAGTAGTAAATGATTTTTATTAAAAATCCTATAGTTATAAAAAATAATACTAATAAAGAGATAATATCTGAAAAAATATTGCAAAGAATTATTCTTGAAGATATTCCAGCTTTTTTAAAAGAACTAGGTATGGGTTTTACTTTTGTAGAAAATGAATACAAAATAAAAATAGGTAATTACTATAACTATATAGATTTATTACTTTATAATATAGAATTCAATTGCTACGTGGTAGTTGAACTTAAAGTTACAGAACTTAAAAAAGAACATATTGGACAAATAGAAGTTTATATGAATTACATAGATAAGAATTTAAGAAAAGTAACTCAAGATAAAACTATTGGAATTATTATATGTAAAAAAGATAATAAGTTTATTATGGAGTATTGTAGTGATTCTAGGATACTTGCTAGAGAGTATTTAGAAATTTAAGGAGGGTTTATGAATTATTATAGTGAAATTAAAAATGAATTAATAAATAATGAAATAACAAAAAAAGTAAAAGATTATAGTAAAAACAAAAGTGATCTTACTACTTATTATAATGTTGGAAAACTTCTTAGTGCTGCTGGTAAACATTATGGTGAGGGTATTATAAAGGAATATTCTAGGAGATTAACTAATGAGCTTAATAAGAAATATAATGAAAGAACACTAAGAAGAATGCGTCAATTTTATTTTGTTTTTAATAAAATAAAATGGTCGACAGTGTCGACCATTTTATCTTGGTCGCATTATTGCGAATTATTATCTATAAATAAAATCGATATTGATAAAATCAAGTATTATATAAGGGTTACAGAACAACAAAATCTATCAGTTAGAGAGCTTCGTGAAAAAATTAAAAATAAAGAATATGAAAGATTAGATAATGAAACTAAAGACAAATTAATTAATAATACTACGCCTGTTGTAACAGATTTTATTAAAAATCCTATAGTTATAAAAAATAATACTAATAAAGAAATAATATCTGAAAAAGCATTGCAAAGACTTATTCTTGAAGATATTCCAGCTTTTTTAGATGAATTAGGAACTGGATTCACATTTATTAAAAATGAATACAAAATAAAAATAGGTAATTCCTATAATTACATTGATTTACTTTTATATAATTATGAATTTAATTGTTTTGTAGTTGTTGAACTTAAAGTTACAGAACTTAAAAAAGAACATATTGGACAAATAGAAGTTTATATGAATTACATAGATAAGAATTTAAGAAAAGTAACTCAAGATAAAACTATTGGAATTATTATATGTAAAAAAGATAATAAATTTATTATGGAATATTGTAGCGATTCTAGAATACTTGCAAGAGAATATTTAGAAATTTAAGAACAAATGAGGAAATAGAGCAATGTAGTGGTTTTTATAATGTATAATATGGTATTTAAAATATAAACAATAATTAAAATTAAGCATAAAATATAATAACATTATATAATGTGTTATAAATTAGAAGAAACCGGTTTCTTCTTTTTTTTAGTTGTGATAAAATATTAATGTGATTGTTATGTTGTATTTAATAAGTATTCCGTCTTATCATCTAATAGATAATGAAATTAAAAAAGTAGTTAAAGAAAATGACTATGTTGATTTTAATATGGCTAGAACTTCTATTAAAGATATAATAGATGAAGCTAGTTATTATACTTTAACAGGAGATGAAAAATATATAGTGGTATCTAATGCTAATTTTTTTGGTAGTGAAAAATTAGATGAAAAAGACAGTACATTATTATTAAATTATATAAAAAATCCAATTAAAAGTACTACTATTATATTTACAACAACGAGTCCAATAGATTTAAGAAAAAGTATTACTAAAGAAATTAAAAGTAAATATAAATTAATAAATATTAATAAATTTAGTTATAAAGATTATGAATCAGAAATTAATAAATATGTCAGTAGTAAGGGATTTAAGATAGAATATGATTGTATTAAATATTTAATTAATAATTCATATGATAATTTAGATATAATGTTTAATGAAATAGATAAAATGATGCTTTACTATAATCATTTAACAACAATTAAATATAAAGATTTATTACAAGTTGTAGGAAGTGTTATAGATAATAATAATTTTCATTTTGTCGAAGCGGTAATAAATAAAAATTTAAAATTGTCATTAAAGTTATTTAATGATTTAAAGGTATATAAAACTGAACCAGTTATGTTAATTAGTTTGCTAGCAAGAGAATATCGGCTTATGTATTATGTTAAGAAAATGTATCAAAATAAAAAGATGCTTGTTAGTATTTGTAGTGAATTAAAATTGCAAGATTGGCAAGTAAATAAATTATATAATAATAGTATTAAGTATAGTGAAAAAGAACTTTTAAGTAATTTAGTAGAGTTATGTAATTGTGATACTGCAATTAAAAAGGGGATGTGGGATAAAGATGTTGCTTTAATAAGTTTCTTGCTTGGAGCGTGTTGTTAATGGAAATGGTTAAAAAATACTATTTAAAATTCATAATGTATGCCATAATTGGTTGGTGTTATGAAGTTTTTCTAGAAGTATTTATTTATGGCTGGGGATTTTCTAATCGCGGAGTTTTATTTGGTCCGTATTGTCCTGTTTATGGGTTTGGAGCTTTAGCATTTTTAATTTGTTTTCATAAGTTATTAAAAAATAAAACTACAAAACAAAAAATATTGTTAGTTCCCATTATTTTTATTGGCTGTGCTTTAGTAGCAACTTTAATAGAACTTATTACTTCTTACATTTGTGAAGCATTTATGGATTCTTGGCCTTGGCAAACTTATGTGGATTACAAATATAATTTTGAAGGAAGAATTGCCTTGAGTCCTAGTCTTAGATTTGGCCTTGGTGGAGTAATATTTTTATATATTTTAGAACCATTATTTAATAAAATTTTAAATAAATTAAACAAAAAGACTATAAATATTATATTTTATTTAGTTTTAGCTATATTTTTAATTGATATAATATATAGTTTCTTTGTAAAATAAAAAAGAGATTATTCTCTTATTTTATTTGTATTTTTAAAGTTTAGTTTAACATATTTATTTAGTGAATCCATTCCTTTTTCTTTGGCTATTTTCTTAGCAAATTCATCAACTTGTAATCCAGCACCTTTAGGAATATCACTACCTAATTCGCTGCTCATTTCATGTATTAATTTTAAGAATATGTATCTAGCAATAATTGATGATACTGCAACTGATAAACATTTTGATTCGGCTTTTTGAACAAATGTGATATTAGTTAT
>CALVYM010000118.1 GCA_944372205.1 uncultured Bacilli bacterium | reverse complement strand
TGTATTATCATAGAAGAAATATTATCATAGAAAAAGAGAGTTTTCTTTAGAAATAAAGGAAATCTCTTTTTATTTTCTATGATAACAATTATAGATTTAATAACTGGTTTAGTAAATCTATGTCATCATTCCAATCTGGTAAATCATCATTAATTTTTGGATTAGCTTTTTCAATTGCATCAAATTTAGATTTTTCAATAACTCTAGCATATTCCATAGTAGTATTTATAGAAGAATGTCCAAGTAATTCTTGAATGTATACAGGATTTACTCCTTTGTCTAACAAATGAACTGCTCTAGTATGCCTAAATGTATGAGGTGATATTTTCTTATTTAAAATTTTATTATATTTTAAAACTATATCCATAATAAAATTAGAGTTCATCTTACAATTACTATTATTTGATTTTTTAAATAAATAACCATTCATAACATTATTCTCTTTTATATATGAGATTAGTAATTTTTTAGTTTGTTCCATTATAGAAACAATTCTTTGTTTATTCCCCTTACCAGTTAATATAATGTATTTTTCTTCTAAATGAATATCATCTAATTTTAAATCAATAATTTCACTAGCCCTTGCTGCAGTATCATATAATAGTGTAAGTACAGTTAAATCTCTTCTTCCAATTTTAGTGGTAGTATCAATACTATCAAATAGAATTTTAAGTTCTTCTTCGGTTAAATATGTCATTATTTTTTTTATTTCTTTTTTAGACTTAATTGATAATATTCTTCTTATATTATCTATATTATCAATTTCATCAATTGCACAATACTGATAAAATGATTTTATTGAGGCCAGTCTTTGATTTCTAGTTTTAATACTATTTTTCTTTTCATCTTCCAAATAATTTAAAAAATCAATAATTATTTCCCTAGTTACTTTATTAAAGGTAATATCTTTTAGTTTAAATTTTTTAATATTCACTAAATAATCAATAAGTAATTGAAATGTTTTTCTATAAGAACGAATAGTATGAAGAGACATATTTCTTTCTACCTTTAAATATTTGCCTAAAAAGTTTGATAAGTAAAATGAAAAATCTTTATTCATAATCATCACCACTCTCTAGTATTAAATATCCAAGTTCTTTTTCAGAAATACTATTAACTGTTCTTAAAATATCTTTATTAATGTGGAAATAATAAGATAAAGAATTTAAAGTTTTGTGCCCTAACTGAGCCCCTAAAATAGGTAAAATAGAATTAATATCTTTACCTTTTTTAATTGCTCTATCAATATTGTGTACAACAAAAGTATGTCTTAAATCGTGTAATCTTGGTCCTTTATCAGTAATTTTAATATCAGAAATAGTTAAGACTTTTTTAAAGTAATTTTCAATAGTTCCTTCTGATACTTTAAAAATCAATTCATCAGGATGTTTATTTAAATAAAATTTTGAAATAAATTTAGTTATTTCATCATTTAATTTATCTGAAATGGCCACATATCTCTCTTCATTATTTTTAGTATCAGTCAATTTAAATAAAGATAATTCTTTAATAT
This sequence comes from uncultured Bacilli bacterium, assembly GCA_944372205.1. Taxonomy (GTDB): domain Bacteria; phylum Bacillota_I; class Bacilli_A; order RF39; family UBA660; genus Onthocola_B. The sequence continues at coordinate 1,831 of CALVYM010000118.1, read as the reverse complement.
AATTTTTGATTTTAATGTTTAATACTTCACCAATACGCATACCTGTTTGATAAAGAATTTTTATAATTAATGGATAAATTATTTGTCTATAATATGTATAATGATAATTTTTTAAAGGCTTATTAAGGTTAGAAAAAATTAATTTTATTTCATTATATGAAAATATATATGGAATAAAGTTATTATGATTTTGTGGATACAGTTTAGTAGGAATTTGATAACAGTCTATATTTTTTTGTGTTTTTAAGTAATAACAAAATTCTCTAAATACACCCATATTTCTTGCGATAGTATTTGAAGATAAATTAGAATTAATTCTTGCATAATCTAAAGTAACTTCCTTAGTTATTTTTATAATGTTATTTTGAATTAAATAAGTTATAATTTCTTTAAGTACAATTTCACCAGTTTTATATTTATAACCACAAAAGTGTTTATATTGAATAAATTCTTTAAATAGTGTATTATAATCTTGCATTATTCATCTACCTCCAGACAAACTTTTTTAAGATTTTTAGTATCAATTTTAATATAAGTAGAAGAGGTAGTATTTGTATCTGAGTGACCTAAAACAGATGAAATAATGTGAATAGGAATATCATTATCTAACATATTTGTAGCGAAACTATGTCTTAGATTATGAATTCCTTTTTTTATATTTTCTTCTAAATTACATTTTTCAAAATATTTATTAAAATTATTAAATTGTTCCATCTTTTCAAATGGATATTTCATTTTAACAAATAGATATTCATTATTACATTTTGGCCTTGAATTTTTTATATAATTAATAATTGCCCATCCAACTTCTTTAGATAAAGGGAGTATATTTAAATTATTAGTTTTAGGTTGAATAACATTTAACTTATAATTCTTCCAATCAATATCTTTTAACTTAATATTTAAAATATCACTTATTCTAAGACCAAGTCTTGCGGCTATTAATATTATTGTATAATTTCTAATATCAATTTTTCTTTCTTTAGGAATACTTTCAAGTAATTGTTCTATATTTTCTGTTTTTAAGTAAGTTGGTAGTTTTCTTTTTCTACTTTTCTTTATTTTTGGAATATAACAAGATAGATCTTCTAATATAATATCTTCAATAAATAAATAATTTAAAAAATCTCTTAAAACATAAAAATTTCTTCTTTTAGAAATATTACCTTTATCAATAGTTTTATTTATAAAATCTACTACAAATGTTTTAGAAAAATTATCTAATTCATTTAAACCATTTTTATAAAAATAGGATAATAAATTTATTAAATATCTTTTTTTAATTATTATACTATTATTGCTATTTTGCCTTACATTTTTCAAATAGTCTAAATAATTATCTAAAACTACATTCCAATTACTAGGATAATCAGAATATAAAGAACTAGGTAATGATCTTTTTTGCATAAAGATTTTATAAGTATCAAAATCATCAAGTATTCTTTTAGATCTCATTAATTGCTGATAAAGTGATCTAGATTTATTTGTGTAACTATTTACATCAAATTTATAATAATCTAAAAGAAAGTCTATATAATCTTTTTCATTATATACAAAACTATTTGTACTCTTCCAATAAATGAACTTATTCCAGATTCTTAGATATTCATCCATAGTAGAAATAGAAAATCCAATTCCTAATGCCTCCTTTCTAATATTTTTGATTTGTGTTTTAAAATCTAGTGTATTCATTCATAGACACTCCTTTCTTTACTGGTACTTTGCCAGTAGAAAGTATTATAATTGTTATCATAGAAAATAAAAAGAGATTTCCTTTATTTCTAAAGAAAACTCTCTTTTTCTATGATAATATTTCTTCTATGATAACACA
>CALVYM010000117.1 GCA_944372205.1 uncultured Bacilli bacterium | reverse complement strand
ACATTTAAATCATATTCCTTGGTAGGTTCACTATCTACTTCTTCTTCCTCCTCTGGAATATCTATTCTTATGCTCTTTCTTTTTGGTGCATTATTGTATTTAGTATCCAAAATCTTCTTAATCTTTTCAATATCAATCTCCGGATCTTGATTACCTATTACTGTTGCATTGCTACGCACACTAAAATTATCTAGACTAGCTTCATTTATTTCTTTATATAACTCTTCATTTTTAGCAACTCTAGAAAAACTTTTATTATCATATTTATTCATTCTCGTATCCATAATACAACCTCTATTAAAATAATAACATAAATATTCATTTTTTTAAACAATAAAGATTGATTTTAGAATAGTTTTTGACTATAATTATACAAGGAGGAAAAAAATGAAAAAGTTAGAAGTTAATGGATGCATTGGTTGTGGTATGTGCATTGGTGCTGATCCAGAACATTTTGAATTTGATGACAACGGTCTATCAACTGTTAAATCTGAGGAAAATTTAGATAGTGAAGCATTACAAGAAGCTATCAATGGTTGTCCTGTTAATGCTATAAATATTACTGAAGATACGGAAGAAAATTAAAAAAGCTCTAAGGCTTTTTATTTTTTTGCTAAATTATATAATTTCTTTATTTCTTTTATTGTTAAAGTACGATATTCTCCACTTTTTAAATCTTTAATATCTAAAAATCCATAACCAATTCGACTTAACTTTAACACATTCACATTTAATTCTTTAAATATTTTTTTAATTATATGATTTCTACCTTCAACAATAGCAATTTCTACAATCATGGTATTTTTTTCTTTATTAATATTTTTTACTTTAAATTTTTTAACATCAACTTTTCTACCCTCAACTTCTATACCATTTTTTATTTTATAAATATCTTCCTTAGACAAAATTTTATTTATTTTAGCAATATATGTTTTTTCTATTTCAAATTTAGGATGCATTAAAGTATTAGCAAAATCGCCATCGTTAGTAAGTATTATTAAACCTGTTGTATCATAATCAAGTCTACCTACCGGATAGATTCTAGCATCAGTATTAATTAAATCAACAACCGTAATTCTACCAGCATCATCACTAACGGCACTAATTACACTTCTTGGTTTATTTAAAATATAATATTCATGTAAAACATTCTTATTAATAATTACTCCATCAATACTTATTACATCATTATAATCAACCTTAGTTCCAAGTTCTGTTATGACTTTACCATTAACTAATACTCTTTTATGTTTAATTAATTCTTCAGCTTTTCTTCTTGAAGCATAACCATACTGGGCAATAATCTTTTGTAAGCGTTCCATGAAATCACCACTTAAAGTATACCACATTTCTTAAAAAAATAACATAGTAATTATAAAAGCAACCGTAATACCCACTAAATCTGCAAATAAACCAACACCTAAAGAATAACGAATTTTTTTAACTCCAATCGAACTAAAATATAGAGCAAGAACATATATTGTGGTATCTGTACAACCTTGCAAGACACTAGCAAGTCTTCCCACATAAGAATCTGGACCATATTTAATAAAAATATCATTCATAATTGCTAAAGTTGCTGTACCAGAAATTGGCCTAAGTAAAGCCATCGGCATAATTTCTAGAGGAATATTTATTAAACTCAATATGGGATTAAATACTCCCAAAACTGCATTAACAAAATTACTATCTAAAAAAATATTAATAGCAAAAACCATAGCAATAATAGAAGGAAAAATATTAAATGAAATCATTAAACCTTCTTTTGCTCCTTCTAAAAAGGCATCATATATATTTACTTTCTTTTTAAAACCATAAAATATTACAAAAACAATAAATATAGGAATAACTATTTTCGAAAACATATTCATTTATTACTCCTCCTTCTTATAAAATAATCAAGCAATAATCCGCCGATAGATGAGCAAAAAGTGGCAATAACCCCCGGCAAAATAATTTCTGAAGGATTTACTGAACCATGAGCAATACGCAGTGCTAAAACTGTTGTTGGCACAATTGTTACTCCTGCTGTATTTAAAACTAAAAAGGTAATCATAGCAACACTTGCCGTATCTTTTTTATCATTTATTTTTTGAAGTTCACTCATGGCTTTTAAACCAAATGGTGTTGCAGCAGAACCAAGCCCCATCATATTAGCGGCGATATTTGATGCAATAAAGCCAAGTGCTGGATTATCTTTAGGAACACTTGGAAAAAGACGAGATAAAATCGGTTCAACTAATTTTGCAAATTTACGAAGTAATCCTGATGTTTCTGCAATTTTCATAATTCCAGTCCACAAAACAATAATAGGTAAAATAGATAGCATTAAATCAAGAGCATCATTACCATTTGTTAAAATACTATCATTTATTATATCTAAATTGCCAGTTAAAAAAGAATAACCAATACCAATAATTATTAAAAATAACCAAATATAACTTACCATCCAAGCCACCTTAATAATTTATCCCACCAAGATAAATTTTTTTCATCTTTATTTTTCTCTACATAAATATTTACTTCTTTCAAAAGTTTATCTTTAAGATATATTTTAGCACTTCCAACTACATCTTTATTCATATAACTATTATTTTTATAAAGTTCATATTTTATTTCTAAATCTTTTTTTTCATTTTTTAATACAGGAATATAAACATCTTCTAAAATATATAACTTATCATCTTTATATTCAAAATCTTCTTTAATTTTAAATTTTTTCTTATCTAATACTTTAATGGCTTCATAATTTTTAAAAATTTCTGTATATAAACTTAAATGATCAGTAAAATCATTAGGATCATTAAGAGTAACAATTACTAATTCTATATTATTACTACTAGCAGTAGTAACTAATGTTCTTCTAGCTTTTTTAGTAAAACCAGTTTTTCCTCCCGTAATAAAATCATGTTCATGTAAAAGACGATTTTTATTTGTCCAACTATAACTTTTTCTATTAGTTTTAACACTATATTTTTTAGTTTCAAAAATTTCTCTAAAAATTTCATTTTCCATAGCATATTTAGTTAATAATGCCATATCATAAGCTGTAGATAAGTTTGCTGTACCATCATTTTCTTCTAGACCATGTGCATTATAAAAATACGAATCATTCATTCCAATTTTACTAGCAGTTTCATTCATAAGCATCGAAAATGCCTCCATAGAACCAGCAATATTTTGAGCAATAACTACTGCTGCATCATTACCACTTCTTAGCATTAAACCATAAAGCAAATCTCTTAAAGTTAATTTTTCTCCCATTTCAATATATATTGCACTACCATAAGCATCAAACACCTCTTCTCCTACTTCATAAACATCATCTAAATCACCATATTCTATTGCTACAATCGCTGTCATTATCTT
>CALVYM010000116.1 GCA_944372205.1 uncultured Bacilli bacterium | reverse complement strand
ATTATAAAAACTTATCGGAAAGATATATGGCGTAAATTTACTAAAGCTGTTACAGAATATAATTTAATTAAAGATGGCGATAAAATAGCAGTATGCATAAGTGGGGGTAAAGATTCTTTTTTACTTGCTAAATGTTTGCAAGAAATAAAGAAACATGGCAAGATTAAATTTGAATTAGAATTTATTGTTATGGATCCTGGTTATAGTGATAAAAATATTGAAATAGTAAAAAAGAATGCTGATATTCTTGGTGTACCAATTAAAGTATATAATAGTAATATATTTGAATCTCTAAAAAATATGGATTTAAAATCACCATGTTACATGTGTGCGAGAATGCGAAGAGGTCATCTTTATAAAATTGCTGGGGATTTAGGTTGTAATAAAATAGCTTTAGGTCATCATTATAATGATGTAATAGAAACAATATTACTTGGTATGTTTTATAATGGGGAAATAGTTAGTATGTTACCTAAAATAAAAAGTAAGAACTTTCCAGGTATGGAACTTATTAGACCATTATATTTAGTAAGAGAAGCAAGTATAATTAATTGGGTAAATTATAATGAGCTTAAATTTATTAATTGCGCTTGTCCATTAAAGACTGAAGACTCTAAAAGAAGAGAGATAAAAGAATTAATTAAAAACTTAAGAAAGACAAATAAATATATTGAATATAATATATTTAAAAGTGTTGAAAATATTAATATTAATCAAGTAATGGGTTATTATGATTACGATAGAAGACATAATTATTATGATGATTATGATTAGTGTTTTATAGTTTTCCCTCGGAAAAATGGCAATTTGTGTTTTTTTGGATAAAATTTCTTTTTGGCACCATTTATTGGTGTCTTTTTTCTTTACAATTAATATGTAAATATTATGTATAAAACTTTACATAATAGAGCATTATATGATACGATTAAGATAGAATAGTGAGGTAATAAATGCAAGAAGATAAATGGTATTTGAAAGATTCTAAAGAAGTAATAAAAGCATTAAATAGTAATATAAATGGTTTGAGTAGCAAAGAAGCTAAAAAAAGACAAAAACAATATGGTTTAAATATTTTGCCTAAGAAAAAAAGTGATAGTATATTTAAAATATTATTTAGGCAACTTACAGACCCTATTGTTTTATTATTAGTAGTAACTGTTGTTTTTTCCTTTATCATTGGAGAAATAGTTGATGCTTGTGCTATTATATTTATTATTTTAATAGATTTAGTTTTAGGAACATTTCAAGAATGGAAAGCTGAGAAAACTGCAGAAAGTTTGCAAAACTTAATTAAAGATAGAGTAATAGTATTAAGAGATAATGAGGAAGTTGAAATTGATTCTAGTGAAGTAACTATTGGGGATATCATCTTACTAGAATCAGGTGATCAAGTTAGTGCGGATTTAAGATTAATTGAAGCTCATAATTTACAAATTGATGAATCGATACTTACTGGTGAAAGTGTTAGTGTTACTAAAACAACAGCTAAATTAGAAGGTGAAACCGGTTTATCAGATCAAAAAAACATGGTTTTTGCTGGTTCTACAGTAACAACAGGTAGAGCTAAAGGAGTAGTAGTAGGTATTGCTCTTAATACAGAAATTGGAAAAATTGCTGATAGTGTTTCTAAGTCTAAAGATGAAGCATCACCACTTACTATTAGAATGAATAAATTTTCAAAACAAATAAGTTTACTTGTAATAATAATTGCTATTATAATAGCTTTAATATTATTTACAAAAGGTGTGTCTGGTACAGAAATATTTTTATCTGTAATTGCTTTAGCAGTTTCAGCAATGCCTGAGGGATTACCTTTAGCCTTAACTATGGCTCTTACTATAGCATCCAATAAAATGGCTAAGAAAAATGTAGTTGTTAAAAAATTAAATTCTGTTGAGTCTTTAGGAAGTTGTACCGTTATTGCAAGTGATAAAACGGGAACTCTAACAATTAATAAACAAACTGCTAAAAAAATAGTTACACCAAATAAAAAGGAATTTGATATAACTGGTATTGGTTATAGTGATAAAGGAGAAATAAATAATAGTAATGATGAGACAAATAATATTGCCTTACTTGGAGCCTTAAATACCGAAGCAGAATTAAAGTTTGAAGATGGTAAATGGATAAGTTTTGGTGATTCTATCGATATAGCATTTCTGGCTTTAAGCAAAAAAGCTCAAGTAAATGTAGATAGCATCAAATCAATTGACCGAATACCTTATGAGTCTCAAAACAAATATTCAGCAGTGTTTTATGAAAAAGAGGAGTCTGTTTATTGTACAGTTAAAGGATCATTAGAAAAAATACTAGAATTTTCTAAATATATGCTAGTTGATGGTAAAAGGGAAAAATTAGATGAATCCTTGCTACAAGAACAAAATGAGAGCTTAGCTAAGGATGGCTACCGCGTTATAGCAATTTGTGATGGCGAAGTACCTAATTTTTCTAAAAAAGATAATTATGATGAAGAATATTTAAAAAACATGACAGTTCTAGGTTTAGTTGGTTTTATTGATCCAATTAGAGAAGAAGCGGCACAATCTATTAAGAATTGTCACAATGCCGGTATAAAAGTTATAATGATTACGGGAGATCATCCTCTAACAGCTCTAAAAATTGCCAAAGATTTAGAACTTGTTACTAGTGAGGCTGAAGTAGCAACAGGTGAAGAAGTAGAAAGAGAACTTAAAAAAGGCGAAAAAAGTTTTGCAGAATTTATTAAGGATAAAAAAGTATTTGCTAGAGTTACACCTTTAGATAAATTAGCTATTATTGATTCATTAAAAAAGCAAGGGGAATTTGTAGCGGTTACAGGGGATGGAGTAAATGATGCACCAGCTATTAAAAGTGCTAATATTGGTATTGCTATGGGTAGTGGTACTGATGTTGCTAAAGGAACTGCCAATATGATTATTTTAGATGATAACTTCACTTCTATAGTAAGTGGAATTGAAGAAGGAAGAACCGCTTATGCGAACATTAGAAAAGTAAGTTATATGCTCCTTTCTTGTGGTCTTGCTGAAGTGTTATTCTTCTGTTTATCAATAATATTTAATTTACCAATGCCTCTGGTTGCAATTCAACTTTTATGGTTAAATATAGTTACTGATGGTCTTCAAGACTTTGCCTTATCTTTTGAGAAAACCGAAGAAGGAACAATGAAGGAAAAACCAAGAAGTCCTAAAGAATCTATATTTAATAAAGAATTAATGCAAGAAGTTTTAGTTGCGGGCTTATTTATTGGTTTAATAGTCTTTATAACATGGTACTATTTAATCAATGTAATGAATGTTGAAATCCACTTAGCACGCGGTTATATCATGGTACTTATGGTATTTTTACAAAATATGCATGTTCTTAATTGTCGTAGTGAAAAAACAAGTGTATTTAAAATGCATATTAAAACTAATCCATTAAT
>CALVYM010000115.1 GCA_944372205.1 uncultured Bacilli bacterium | reverse complement strand
AATAATGCTGATTTAGAATATGAAGTTGGAACAATGATTGAAATTCCAAGAGCAGCATTACTTGCTGATAAAATTGCTAGTGTTGCAGATTTCTTTAGCTTCGGTACAAACGACTTAACGCAAATGACTTATGGCTTCTCAAGAGATGATGCCGGCAAGTTCTTGGATGCTTATTATGAAAAAGGTATTTTTGAATTTGACCCATTTGCTAAAGTTGATACTGAAGGTGTTGGTCTTTTAATGCATTTGGCTAGCGAAAAGGGCAGAAGCGTTAATAAGGAATTAAGTTTAGGTATCTGTGGGGAACATGGTGGAGATCCATCAAGTATTGCATTCTGTGATAAATTAGGATTTAATTATGTATCTTGTTCACCATTTAGAGTACCAATTGCTAGACTTGCAGCGGCCCAAGCAGCAATCAGAAGAAAAAGAGGAGAATAATTAAATGAGCTTTACTAAAGCTCATTTTTTGGTGTTTAATTTTTGTAAAGTAATTAAATTCTTATTTACATATAATTGAACTATATCTAAATTAATGTTAGAATTTATACTAAAGTAGAGGTATTTTATGAATAATGAAGTTAATACTGTAAATGATGTAGAATTTTTAGCCACTCCAAATGTAATTGGAGAAAATAATTTAGATAATAAAAAAAGAAGAAAGAAGAAGTTTATTATAATTGGTATTGTATTGGGTGTTATAGTACTAATATTTCTAGGTATATTTATATATATCAAAGTTTGTTTTTCAGCTCAAAATTATATTGAAAATAAAATGGATAACATATCTTTATTTATTGATGAAATTTTTGAAGGAATCAATTATGAATTTGATAAAGATTATATATTTGAAGGTAATCTAGATGTTAAAACGGATGTAAGTGAGTTTTCATCTTTAAATAATACTAATCTAGATTTTACAGCTGAACTTTCTTATAATAAGCAAATATTAAATATATATACTGATTTATTAAAAGATAATGAAGATTTTTTCGATTCTCAGTTTTATGTAGATGAAAATAACTTTTATATTAACTCAGATGATTTATATCCATCAGTCTTATATACTAGTTTAGATGAAAGTATTTTTAATGATTTTGGTAATAGAGATATTAAAGATATATTTAAATCATTTTTTAGTTATTTAGAAACTGTTATAGTTGCTGCGGATGTAAATACAGAAATTAAAGGATTAAATGCTATTTATACTTATAATATTAATAGTGTTGATATTAATAAATTGAATGAGTTAATAGATAGTGATAATGCTTTAAGTAGTTTTTTAAGTATTTTAGGTATGGAGGATATAACTGATGCTCGTAATGTTTATTTTGAAGTATCTGTTAGTTTACCAAGTGCTAAATTGGAAGATTTTAGAGCAAATATCGATGGAGTTGAAATAAAATTAAATAAAATTAATAATAATAATTATGAAATTGTTATAAATGATACTGCAGCAATCGATGTAAATGTTAATAATGATGAAGTAACTATAAGTTTGGCAGTTGATGATGGAGAACTTTTAGTTGAATATAATAAAAAAACACATGATTTTAAATTTTATATAAGAGAATATGCTTATGTAGATGATTATATATTTAATATTGAGATTTATAATAATAATGACGATGAGAAAAATATAATATTTGATTATAGTTCTGAATATAATGGAACTGATTTAAATATTGATTTAACAACTACAAAAACAGATGATAATAACTCACTAGTTAGTGGAACTATGGATTTGCAAGTATATGAATTAATTCTTAATTTAGATTATGAAATAAATGTTGATATAGGTGATGATTTAGTTAAAAATCAAACATTTAGTAATATAAAAGATATTAATTCTTTAACTCGCAAAGAAGATGAAGAGTTTGCAAATAATATGTTTAATTTATTAAATAGTCTTGATTTGGCGGAATTTTCTGGCTTAGGCTTTTATACTGAAGAAGTATTTTTGTTGGGATGTTCAGAAATATATAATGCAGCATTAGCATATTTTGAAAATACTAATGAGAATGGTTGTATTAGTGTTGGAGCATTAGAAGGTTTAGAGTATCCTGCCAGTATGATATTTGGAACTGTTACATATAATAATGGAGATTTGTTATTTACTTTAGCATATGATGATTATATGATAATAAATTCATCTTATAATGAATTTGAAGCAAATGTGGAAGAATATGATATCTATAAACTATCTGATGCATTTTCCGTATGTTATCCAGATGAATAATTAAATGGGCTTTAATGAAGCTCATTTTTTAGTTTAACAATTGAAAATATTTTAAAGTTTAGATTGAAAATCAATTGACAATGTCATAGATATATGATAAAGTTTTATTGAGTGGTGCCTAGGAAACTTTTGAAGCCCTAGGTCATTTTTTATTTAAGGGGGAAATATGAAACAATATAAAACAGATGAAGAATTATTAGATTATCTAGAAGCCAAAAATGTTACTATTAAAAATAGAAAATTTGCTTTGAAAAAATTAGAAAAATATACTTATTATTCTATAGTTAATAGTTATAAATATAATTTTAAAGATGCTAATAATGATTATTTTCCTAATGTTTCTTTTGAAGAAATATATGCTTTATATGAATTTGATAAAAACTTGAAATTGATAATGTTAAAATATGCTTTAGAAGTTGAATCTTTTATTAAATCTTTAATATCAAATCATATTTCTAATGTATATGGCATAGATGTTTATTTAAATGTTAATAACTTAGACAATAAAGCCAACTTAGCGGTTAGAAAAAGATTAATTGATAAAATAAATGAGGATATTAATCATAACTATGGTATTCATCTTGCAATTACTCATTATATAGATAATTATGGTTTTGTTCCGCCGTTTGTTTTAACTAAAATATTAACATTTGGAGTAATTAGTAGTTATTATGGATTGTTAAAACAAAGCGATAGGCAAATAATAGCAAAGAGATTTAAAATATCAGACATATTGTTAAAACAAATATTGAAATGTCTAACCAATATCAGAAATATTTGTGCTCATAACGATCGTTTATTTTGTTATAGAGATAAATATACTTTAAAATTTAAAGAGATTGATTCAAATTATGTAATTAAGGACAATCTTACGAATTTGTACATGATGATTAGAGCAATGCAAATACTTTTAGAAAAAAGGCAGTATAACAGTTTAGTAAAAGCTGTAGAAAAAGAAATAAATAAGTTAAATAATAAGTTGAATTCTATAAATATTAATAATATTTTAAGAATTATGGGTTATCCTAATGTATGAATTTAAATGTTTGTAATATAATATTATTGAGTTGTGCTTAGAAAACTTTAGAAGCTCTAAGTCATTCAAAACCTAGTTTTCACAACTAGGTTTTTATATTATAATTTATTTAAATTATATATATAATTGTCTTTTAAACAGAGCGGT
>CALVYM010000114.1 GCA_944372205.1 uncultured Bacilli bacterium | reverse complement strand
AATTATAAAGATAAAATAAAAAGAAATCTTGAAAGACTAGCTATTAATACCGCCAAAGAAGTAGTAAAAACAAAAATACCAGTAGCACTTGATAATATGACTAGTTATGAAAGAATGATTATTCACAATAAACTAACAGATTTTAAAGGTGTTAAAACTGAAAGTGAAGGAGAAGAACCAGAAAGACATATAGTTATAAAACCAGAATAGGGAAGCAATGTTGCTTCTCTATTTCCTTATTTTGTAAAACAAATTTTACTCAAATTGTAAAACAATATTTACTTAAATTGTAAAATGCACAATATTTTAAAAATAATGTGCATTTTTGTTAAAAATGATTAATTTTTGCACAATAACTGTGCATTTTTATAGTTTAAACATACTAACATTGTTATTTATTATTATTACTTTTTTCCTTATTATCGTCTTCCATATTATCTAAAGCATATTCACAAGCTTGAATAACAAAGCTAGAAAAAGAAATATCATTATTAATTAATTTTTCTTCAATTCGTTCAATTAAAGGTAATGGAAATCTAATAGTTTTATTTTCACTTTCCTTTTTATTAGTATTTAATCTGAAACCTGTCATACTTTTCCTCCTAATAATATCGTATTACAAAAAGCATATGTTGTATGCAATTAAAAACATCTTGCATATTTGTAATGCAATTTATCTTGCAAAAATAAGATTTATATGATATTTTAATAATAGGTGGTAATCATGAATAAGAAAAAAATATTGTTGATAAGTAGTGTGTTGTTAACACTAAGTTTAATATGTATTATTGCATTTAGTAATATAAATAATAAAGAAAATAATATAATATCAAATATAACCAAAGAAGAACCAGTAATAAATAGTAATATGATTACTATGATGTATGAAACAGAAGCTGGTTCTGGAGAATATATAGAAACTAAAGATAATACTTGGCCAGAATCCGGTTATATATTTAATGAAACATTAAGTGGTTGTGAAAATGGTGGAGAACTAGAATATAACTCCGGGAATAATACAGTAAATTTATTAAGTAATTCATCAGATCGATGTTATGTGTACTTTGATAAATATGATGGAGTATGGATAGATAATGTAAGTATAACTAATGTAACTGGTTCATCAATTACATTAGATGTAAGTGCAACAAGTGAAAATGGTAATATAACTACATATTATTATGCACTAAATGATAGTGAAGAATATATAGAAAGTACAACTAATCCAATAGTAATAAATAATTTAAATAAATTAACAGAATATAATATCAAAATATATGCAATAGATAATATTGGAGCTAAGTCAAATATATATGAAATTAATGTTAGTACTACAGATAAAGGTGGACCAATAGTTAATTTTGCTTTAATAAATGAAATAACAAGTAATAGTATCTCATTAACTTTAGAAGTTGATAGTGAAAACACAATAAGCAATTATTATTATTCAAGTGATAATGGTTTAAGTTATACTTCAAGTATAAGTAGTACTTATACATTTTCAAATCTTAATAAAAACACAACATATAATATAAGCATATATGTAGAAGATTCTTTAGGAAAAAAATCAAATACATATAATTTTAAAATAACTACTAAAGATAGCACATATTTTGCTGAATATATAAAAAATCTGTATGAAACCCAAGGGACGAATGTTATATATCATCACACAAATTCATTAGCAAATAGTGCTGATGATAATTCATATAGGTATGCCGGTGCCAGTAGTAATGTTAATAATTATGTTTGTTTTGATTCTACTACTACCTGTTCTAGTGATTATTTATACCGAATTATTGGTGTGTTTGATAATAAAGTAAAATTAATAAAATCTACAAGTTTTGGACAAGCCGTATGGGACTCAGGTAGAGATAATACATGGAATTCGAGTACAAAACCAGATATATATATAAAATTAAATAATGATTTTTATAATTCATTTAATAGTATATGGCAAGATAAAATATCAACTTATGACTGGCAAGTAGGTGGAATAACAAGAAATAATTATGAGACTATGACAACAAAAGATTATTATGATGTTGAAGCAGGTAGATTAAGTTCAAATGTATCAGATAACATGAAAATTGGTTTAATGTATGTAAGTGATTATGGATTTGCTGCAAGTCCAACTAACTGGGGAACAGCAATATATAATTACAACAAAGTTACTAATGATAACTGGTTATATTCCGGATTAATGGAATGGACAATTACTCGCAGCAGCACCGAATCTTCTTGGTATGTATTTTATATACATTCAGGCGGTGGGCATATTGGAGACACTTTTGGTTATAACGGTTTAGATTATACTATGAATTATCGTCCTTGTTTCTATCTAAATTCAGATGTCCAATACATCTCTGGTACAGGTACAGAATCTGACCCTTTTAGAATTGCGTAATTTGTGATATAATACTTCCGATGAAAGGAAGTATTTTTTATGTATGATACTATTTGTGCAATTTCTACTTCTTCAGGAATTGGAGCAATCTCAATAGTTAGAATAACTGGACCAGAAGCTATAGATATAGTTGATAAAGTTTTTAGTGGTAATCTAAAGAATAAAGAAACTCATACAATACATTATGGTCATATAATTGATAATGGTAATGTTGTTGATGAAGTTTTAGTTATGCTTATGCGTGGGCCAAAAACTTATACAACTGAAGATACAGTAGAAATAAATTGTCATGGGGGAATTAGTACTACAAAAAAGATACTTGAATTATTAATAAATAATGGAGCAAGACTGGCAGAACCTGGTGAATTTACTAAAAGAGCTTTCCTTAATGGTCGCATCAACCTTTTAGAAGCGGAATCTGTAAACGATTTAATTGTTGCCAAAACTGATGCTGCTAGAACTCTTGCTATAAATAATGTAGGTGGAAAACTAACTGAAAAGATTAGAGAATTACGAGAAAAAATAGTTAAAATTTTATCTAATATTGAAGTAAATATAGATTATCCGGAATATACGGATGAGCTTGAAGTTACTCATGAACTTATGAATAAATATTTAGGTGAAATAACTAAAGATTTAGATATCTTAGTAAGTGGTGCTAAAAATGGACGACTTATTAAAAATGGAGTAAATATTGCTATAATTGGTAAACCTAATGTAGGTAAAAGTAGTATTTTAAATTATTTACTTGATGAAGATAAAGCTATTGTTACAAATATTCCTGGAACAACTCGTGATATTGTTGAAGGAACAATTACTCTAAATGGGGTAGCTCTAAATTTTATCGATACCGCTGGAATTAGAGAAACTGATGATATCGTTGAAAAAATCGGAGTAGATAAAAGTAAGAATATTGCAAAAAATGCTGATATTATAATTTATGTATTAAATAATAATGAAGAAATTAGCCCTGAAGAGCTAGAAACTATGGGAAATTTAGATTCTAAAAAAACAATTATTTTTGTAAATAAATCAGATTTAGAACAA
>CALVYM010000113.1 GCA_944372205.1 uncultured Bacilli bacterium | reverse complement strand
ACCACATCAAAACCTTGATCTAAATATATAGCTCCAATAACTGCTTCAAAAACATCAGCAATAATTGTATCATTTAAATTATGTATTTGACCATGACCTAACCTAATATGTTTATCAATGCCTATTGCTTTTGCATAAGTAGCTAGGGCCTTTTCACATACATAACTAGCTCTAAGCTTAGTCATCTTGCCTTCCTTATAATCCGTATATAAATAAAAGTATTCACTTGTAACTAATTCTAAAACAGCATCTCCTAGATATTCTAATCTTTCATAATTGTTAACCCCCTTGTGTTCATTAGAATAACTACTATGCGTAAGAGCAGTTTCAAGAAGTTC
This sequence comes from uncultured Bacilli bacterium, assembly GCA_944372205.1. Classification (GTDB taxonomy): domain Bacteria; phylum Bacillota_I; class Bacilli_A; order RF39; family UBA660; genus Onthocola_B. The sequence continues at coordinate 3,133 of CALVYM010000113.1, read as the reverse complement.
CTTATTTTTAATCTTGATATTAAACTTATTTAAAAATTCCATTCTATCAAATCCAATCTTTAATTATTATATCAAATTTTTAATGTTTTGGATAGTCTACTATAAAACAATTTACAAAATCAAAAATTTATAGTAAAATTTTAATAGGTGATGGGTTTGAAAAAAATATGTATTTATTTAATTCGAGCTTATCAAGTTACTCCAATGCATAGTCATTCAATGTGTAGATTTACTCCTACTTGTAGTGAATATATGATTGAAGCTATTGATAAGTTTGGAGTAATAAAAGGAATAAAATTGGGGATAAAAAGAATACTTAGATGCCATCCTAAAGGTGAATTCGGGTATGACCCTGTAAGGAGTGAAGAAAAATTTAATGAAAAGAATTAAAAGTATTATTATGGTTTTTTTAACCGTTTTTTTAACTACAGGATGTAGTTTAACAAAAGATTCTCTAGAGGATGCCACAATTTATACAACTATTTATCCAATTGAGTATTTGACAGAATCACTATATAGCGATTATGCAACAATTTTCTCTATTTATCCTAGTGGAGCTGATGTGGCAAATTATGATTTGACAGAAAAACAAATTAAAGAATACGCTAAAAGTGATTTGTTTATTTATAATGGCTTAGGTAATGAAAAGAATATAGCTAAAGATTTAATTAATAAAAATGATAATTTGCTTATAATTGATGTATCTAATGGTCTAAATTATACTTATGGTATTGAAGAATTATGGATGAGTCCAAATAATTATTTGATGCTTGCTAAAAATATTAAAGATTATTTAACAGAATATTTACAAAGTAAAACTATTATTGAATATGTAAATAACCAATATGATATTTTGGCTGAAAATTTATCACTAAAAGATGCTGATTTAAGAGCTATTGGTAAAGAAGCTGATAGTAAGGGTACAAATACATTAGTAGTAAGTGATAATGCATTCAGATTTTTAGAAAATTATGGATTTGAAATAATATCTTTAGATGAAGATAATTTAACTGAAAGTTCTCTTAATAATATTCGAGATGCTTTTGATGAAGAAATATATGATACAATTTTTATTTTAGATAATAACTATACTGAAAATATTAATAGTATAATTGAAGATTATGAAGTTAATACTATAGATGTTGATTCAATGATTACCTATGAAGAAAATAATACAGATTGTCTTCAAAATATGCAAGCATTTATAGATAATATTAGAAATTTAACACTTGCTGATTGACAATGAACTACTTTTATATTAAAATATAGAAGTAGCGTTTGGAGTAGTACTCAAGAGGCTGAAGAGGCGCCCCTGCTAAGGGTGTAGATCGGGAAACTGGTGCGAGAGTTCAAATCTCTCCTACTCCGCCATAAAAAAAAATAAATCTCTGTTAAAGAGATTTTTTTAATTATTTTCTATTAAATTATGAAAATCATTTAAGATGATTTCATCTAATTTTTTAATTATTTCTTCTTTGGGTATTTTTTTTCTTAAGTCATCTTTATATAATTGGTTGCGATAACAGGCTAATTCATCCATATTAGCATATATTTTATACCTATTAACTATTAAATTTATTTCTAAATCATTTTCAGGAACATTATCAAATTCAAATATAGTCTTCCCAATAGTTACATATTTCTCATCATTATCAATATGCATATATAAACACCTCTTCTATCTAAATAAATTATACTTCTAAAATTACAGTATGTCAACAGAAAATATCCAAATAATTAAAAAAGTCTGAAAATACAGACTTGGTGTTAAAATATGGTGGGCTTGGGGGGACTTGAACCTCCGACCTCACGCTTATCAGGCGTGCGCTCTAACCAGCTGAGCTACAAGCCCAATATGGTGACCCGTACGGGATTTGAACCCATGAATGCATGCGTGAAAGGCATGTGTGTTCAACCACTTCACCAACGGGCCATATTGGCAAACCTCTTTAATTTTATAATATTTAAAAGGTTTTTGCAATAGTTTTTTCAAACTTTTTTCAATTTATTGATTGCTTAACAATCAATGTATTTAGATTATACAATAAATTTTTATTATTGTAAAGCAATTTTAAACAAAATTATCTGGATTGGTAATATTTATTTCTTTTTTCCCAAACCAATTACTTTTACTATCAACAATAAAAGTATCACTAATACCTATACTAACTCGTTGTCCTTTACTTACAGAACAATTAGAATAAATGCCATTTTCGGCTTTTCCGTCACAAGTTATATCTTTTAAAAGGTGATAGCTTCCCTTTTTAATATTAGAAGTGCTAATAATTAAAGTATTAAAATCTCTTAAAGCAACAAAATTATAGATTGGAGTATTAGAATCATCTACAAGTGAAAATGAAGTATTTTCTAAGTATTTAGCAGAAAAGTTAAATAACATAACATTTTGTTTAGATAATTCATTAGGCATCTTCATTGTATTATTGCCAAGCCCAATAACAAACCCACTATTAATAAGTAATTCCTGTAATACATTAAAAGCATCATTTAAAGCTGCAACATAAATTGTCCCACCATTAATAACTAAATTTCCATTAGCATTTATGCCATTATTGTTATTTGCATAAATTAATAATTTGCCACTACCTTCAATAAATATATCTCCAACTGATTTAATTGCTGCTATAGAATTTTTGCCATCACTTAAAATATTATTGCTCTTCTCACTTAAATTAATTATTACTTTCTTAGACTTTCTATTATCAATTACTCCATTTTCCTTATTAGTAATCGTTATATTTTTTAAATTCAATGTTACTTCGGCATTTGTATCAATATAAATTGTTCCATTATTTAAAATTCCACTTATATTATAAATTCCCCCTTTATTTAAATAAATATTATTATCACTAATTTTTACTGAGTTATCACTAGCTTTAGAATTTGCACTTAAAGTTATATTAATAATATTAGGATTATTATCTATAACTTCTAAATCATTATTAAAAAATATTGGTATTAATAACAAAAAACCACTAATAAATATAAGTAATATAGATACAATAATGATTAACACTTTCTTTTTACTCAACAGTATCACCTGATTTAATTATATAGAATATACTCTGAAGTTTAAAGATTTTCCTAGTCGGTTTACAAAAATTTTACTTAAAGT
>CALVYM010000112.1 GCA_944372205.1 uncultured Bacilli bacterium | reverse complement strand
TTTAATGAATCACCTTGTATAAGTTTAAAATCTTTGTTTTCATAATAATATTTTTTACTCATACAAAAACCTCCTCAATAATATACTATAGACAAAAAATATTTATATAAATTATTTATACCTAAAAGCATTAATCTTCTGGCATCTTTTGATTAGTTAGTTGATAAAATCTCTTTGTTGCTTCCTTATCTTTTGCTATGTTTGCAATTGCTAAAGCATAATCTACATTTGTTTTAGAATCCATAGGTATTTTTGATTCAATAATTTTTCTCAAAAGTAAGGTTAATGGTTCTCCTATTGCTTGTTTATAATTAAATCCAATTAACTGCATAATTGTTAATGTTTCAACTGATAACAATTTCTTTAGTTGTTCCAATTGTTCTCTATTTTCTTTTGGTAACAAACTAGATAATATAGGGATTAAATTATCAGTAATATATTTTATATCATCTTCTGTTATTTTTTGAGCTACTAATTCTTGTTCATATGCTTGAGCAATTCTTTGAATTTCTGCTTTATCATTCAACAAATCATATATTATTTCTTCCAATTCACTAATAGTTTCTTTATATTCCTTATTAGTTTTAGCTGTTCTTATTTTATCACTAATTATACTTGCACCATTTCTAGCAGTTGCTGCTATTAAATCTGCACCTAATTGTGCTACTATTTGATTATCCATTTTTCCTCCTTACTTATATATTATACTGCATTTATCATTCAAATCCTTTTTTATTTTCAAAATTTGTAATAATAACTTCTTCTACTTTACCTCTCTTTTTACCATTAGCATTTATGTTTCTCTTTGCTTCAATTACATGAATATTATAGTCTTTATATAATTCGTTAATTAATATTGTATTATGATTAGATAACATTACATAGCAACCTCTTTTATCCAAATCTTTAAATACTTTGGCAAGCCTTTTTTGCTCTTCTTTTCCAAAACCATCTTCAGTATAACTATTAAAAGTTGTTGTATCAGAATCATAAGGGGGATCAAAATAAATAAAATCTCCTTTTTTAGCATCCTTTACTGCTTCTTCAAAGTCAACAGATAATAATTTAATATCATTATAATTTAAGTAGCCACATATAATACCTAAATTTTGACCTTCATAAGTATTTACTTTAGTTTTTTTACCAAATGGTACGTTAAATTCATTCTTACTATTAACTCTATATAAGCCATTAAAACAAGCCTTGTTTAAGTAAATAGTACGGGCTGCTCTTTTGTAATCTGACAGTCTATTGAATTTCTTTTTATCCCTATCCAGATTTCTAATTTCATAATAATATTCTTCAGAATGTTCTGTTTCATGATGATTTAATTCTCTACACATTGCTTCAAACTTTTTCTCATCCTTAATACATTCATAAACATTCATAAGTTCCTTATTAGAATCATTTATGACCGCTTTTTTAGGCGATAATTCAAAAAGTAATGCTCCACCACCTAAAAAGGGTTCATAATAAGTATCAAATTCATTGGGAACATATTTTTTTAATTTATCTATTATTTGCCTTTTTCCACCAGCCCATTTGACGAATGGCTTCCCTTTAATCATTTTTATCCACTTCCTTAAGTTCCAATAAAACAACAAATTTTTGACTACCATTTTCATCAGAATCTATATAAATGCTAACATCAATATCATTATAATCGCAGATTTGTTTAACAATGTCTAAGCCTAATCCACTTCCTGAACTTTTTGAGGTATTATTTGAAGCACGGTAACCACGTTCAAAAAAGTTATCAGTATTTTCCATAATTATATATGATGGAATAGAACTTATTGTTATTTTTTTTAACATACCATTTTGTTGATAAAATCTAACTTTTATTGTGCTATTTTTTTTTGAATATTTTACAGCATTGTCTATTAATAAGTATGGTAAAATAGTTATTGAATCATTAGCATAAAAATCGGTAGCCTGATTACTCTCTTCAATATGTTCAAGATTATATATCTTCATATCGATTAGCAGCTTTGACTCTCTACAAAAATCATCAAATATATGTCTATATATGTCCCATAATTGATAAGCGTTTCTTTTTCTCTTTTTACCAGTTCTAATTATTTCAGTGTTGCTTGTCATCCTATATAATTCAACCCTTTTTGTAATAAAATCCGATAAATGGTATATACTTTCTAATTTAGAAACATCTTTTTTTATTAAATTAGTTTTAGTAATTGCTCTGGAATAGTTATCTATCATTTTGTTAACTTTAGTTATATCATGTAAAAAATCACTCATACTTTTATATAATAATTCTGAATTAGTTATATGTCGAATATTTTCATTATCTATTTTTATCATATCATTTATTTCTTCTGCAAAAAATATCTTTTGATTAATAGATTTTTTCCCTTGCATTTTTTTATGAACATAATTTTCCTTTAATAAAATGCAGTTATAAACTGTATCATCATTTTTTATACAATTAAAGCCATAAGGGCATTGGTATATTCCATTGTTTTGCAACAATAAATTATTATAAAAATTTTGACATTTTGTAGATTCAATTTTTTTAGAGCAAAAATCATTTAATGAATTAATGACTCCATTTTCAATTGCTTTTGTCGTTAGATTATAAGAATTTACTAATTTTTTCATAAATTAATTAATCCAATCTTAATGTCAAAATTAATATTCAAATTCAAATTGATTTTCTTAAATAAAGAATCAGATGATAATATATCTTTATTTCCGATAAAACTCCTAACATAAAGATCCTCTAATCTAAAAATATCTTTTTCCTTGATACCCCTGCTTTTCAATAAATTTTTATATTGTATCCATCTTTCCTTTGGATTGAATAATTTATTACAATCATCTTTTATATACTCAATTATTTTATCCTCTTCACCTTTATAAACTAATTCATCAATATATTTAATATATTTATTTGCTCTTGGATTAAAGTCTGCAGCAGATAGTAAATAAATTATTTTTTCAGGATATTTTTCTTTTATTAACATTGATAAGTTCAACCCTTCAAACTCACTATCAAATTTTAATCCAACTCCCTTATAATCACAGATAATTATAGGATAATCCTCAACATCACTTAAAACATCTATATCCTTTTTCCAAACAACATTATAACCTATTCTCCTTAAAGTTTTTTCTAATTGTAATTCATCATCATCAATTATCAAGATTTTTGTTTCTTCAATTTTCTTTTTTTCACTTATATTAATTACGGAATTTGCTGGTAAATCATCTATTGTTTTATATTTATTTTCTATATAAGTATTCATTACATTTTTAATAATTCTCATAAGTGCCTCCTACAAATCTAAATATTATTATACCATGCAAAAAGACATTTTTCTTCAAAATGCCTCAAATTTCAATATAATTTTTCTGTTTTTACTCATTATTCCCCATAAAAAGTGTATCTCCGCTTTTTACCGTATAAGTATTACCCCCACTAGGTACCTTTAACACTTGACCAATATTTAAAATATTACTC
>CALVYM010000111.1 GCA_944372205.1 uncultured Bacilli bacterium | reverse complement strand
TCTTGTAAAATTAGACTTATTGATTGTGTTGGTTACATAATTAAAAATGCTAAGGGAATAGAAGATGAAAATGGACCAAGAATGGTTAAAACTCCATGGGTGTTTGTGAATATGTGATACCCTAAAAAAAATAAATAAATGTCCATAAAATAAGGGTTTAGACAATATTTCACTTTATTAATTAAAAGCTAATTTAAGAAAGTGAGATATTTTTTTTGAAAAATCTAAGATAAGAAAATATGTAATTATAACAAATTAAATTCAGTATGTAAGGAAAATTTATATACTTAGTAATATATTGTTTAAAAAACTATGATATTGTGCATATTAATAATGTGAATTTATTTGCATCAAATATATTGTTAATTGCATCATTTTGTGATATAATGATGCAAATGAAAGGAGAATGATGCAATTTGCGAAGATTTAATTTAATGGAAGAATATAGTAGTATTATATCTAATAGTAATATTATTAACTTGATAAGTAAAATTCATGAGTATAAAGGAAAACAATCATATCTATTAGATACTAAAAAAGATACATTAAAAACTTTATTAAAAGTTGCTAAAATTCAAAGTACATCTTCATCAAATAAAATTGAAGGTATTTATACTACTGATAAAAGAATTAATGAAATAGTAAATCAAAAATTAGAACCTAAAAATAGAAATGAAGAAGAAATTGCTGGTTATAGAGATGTATTAACTTTAATACACGAGAATTATAATTTTATTGATATTAATCAAAATACAATTTTACAATTACACAGAGATTTATATAAATATACTGGTTATAGTTATGGTGGTAAATTTAAGAATTCTCAAAACTTTATCGAAGAAGAAAATGAAAAAGGAGGAAAGAAAATAAGATTTACACCACTATCTCCTGTTGAAACTCCAATTGCAATTGAAGAATTGTGTAAAAAATATAATGAATTAGTTAATAATGAAATGTGTGATTTACTAGTCTTAATTCCTATATTTATATTAGATTTTGTATCAATACATCCATTTAATGATGGTAATGGTAGAATGAGTAGACTACTTACTTTATTATTATTATATAAAGCAAATTATATGGTAGGAAAATATATTAGTATTGAAAAAATTATAGAAGAAACAAAAGATAGTTATTATGATGCATTAGAAAAAAGTTCTATAAACTGGCATAATAACAAAAATGATTATTCATATTTTGTAGAGTATTATTTAGGAATAATATTAAATGCTTATAAGGAATTTGATTCTAGAATTAATATTGTTGAAAATAAAAAAATAACGGCTTATGATAGAATTATAGATATATTTAAAAATAGTATTATTCCAATAGATAAAGCATTTATAACAAATAAATGTCCTGATTTAAGTGAAATTACAATTGAAAGAACTTTAAATAAATTACTTAAAGAAGATAAAATTGTAAAAATCTCTGGTGGAAGATATACAAAATACAAATGGAATAATTAATTAAAGGGTGATGAATAAAAATTCATCATCCCTTTTCGTTTACGAAAATAATTAGTAGTTTTATATTATTAGATTATTATAAATTTAAAATTAACAAATAAAAGTAATTTATATAAAATATTACGCATAAAATTTGATGAGTGGAGGAATATTTATGTATGAAACTTTAGAATTTTACGACAGTAATGGTTATGATTTAAAAGAAGTTTTAAAAAGTTGTATATATAAGTATTATATTACTAATAACTCTGAAAAAGTATTCAAATCGAAAGTGTTGTTTAGTGAAAGGAGTTAAAATGTATAGTAGAAAAATAATAGACAATACAATATTTAAAATAGCTATTTATATAAGATTATCAAGAGAAGATGGCGACGATATGGAATCAGAAAGCGTTACTAATCAAAGGAATTTATTGATTGGCTATTTGAAAGCACAAAATTTAGTTGCCGTTGATATTTATATAGATGATGGTTATACGGGTACTAATTTTGAACGTCCAGACTTTAAAAGAATGTTAAATGACATTAAAAAAGGGAAAATTAATATGGTTATAACAAAAGATTTATCAAGATTAGGTCGTGATCATATTATGACAGGATATTATGTTGAAACATACTTTCCAGAAAATGATGTTAGATATATTGCTGTAAATGATGATATAGATACTTTTTATGAAACAAGTGGTTCGGATATGATGCCATTTAAGTTAAGTATGAATGATATGTATGCAAAAGATATTTCCAAAAAAGTTCGTTCTAATTTACTTCAAATGAAAAAAGATGGTAAATTTTGTGGTAGTTCTGCTCCTTATGGATATATGAGAGATCCAAATAATAAACATCAGTTAATACCTGATCCAGAGACTGCCCCAGTTGTAAAAAGAATATTTGATTTATATATAGCAGGGTATGGTAGCTCCCAAATTGCTGAAGTACTAACAAGAGAAGAATTACCTACACCTATTATGTATAAATATTCTGGTTTAAAATTAAATAAATTTAATCATCCTGAAATATGGAAACACACATCTATAAGTAATATTATTAAAAATAGAGTTTATATTGGGGATTTAATACAACATAAGTTTCAAAAAGTTAATTATAAAATTAAGAAAAGAAAAAGTGTACCCGAAAATGAATGGTGCATAAAAGAAAATGCTCACGAAGCAATTATTGATAAAAAAACTTTTGAAATAGCACAATCCATTAAAGATTCTTCTAATAATTATAATTCAAAACGAAGAAACGTAGAATATGTATTATCTGACTTAGTATATTGTAAAGACTGTGGTGCTAGAATGAGTATTAGTTATGATAAAAAAAGAGATAGAATTACAATGAATTGTAATAATTATCGTAAATTTAGTAAATATAATATATGCTTTTCACATTATATTGATTATACTAAACTAGAAAAGACCATTTATGATAAATTGCGTAATATGGCAAATAAGTATATTGAAGATAAGGAAGAATTTGAAAATATTATTAAAAGTGAGTATGTTGATCCAAGACAAGATAAACTTAAAAAAATAGAAGAATTAAATTACAAAATAGAAACTTTAAAAAGAAAACAAGATTTTTTATATGATGATAAATTTAAAAATATAATAAATATAGAAACATACACTAGACTATTTAATACTACGGAAGAAGAAATTAAGACTATAAATAAAAAATTAGAAATATTAAAAAATGAAATTTCAAGTATAGAAGAAGATTCAAACGGTTATGTAGAATATTTAGAAATTATTAATAAGTTTTTAAATATGGAAAATCCAACAAAAGAAATTATAAATAAATTAATTGATACGATATACGTAACTAAAGATAAGAAACTAGAAATTTATTATAGAATTAAAAAAAGTAAAGTATTAGTATAAGAAAATGATACATTGCCAAGTTGCAATTTTTAAAAATGCAAAAGGGTATCATAAAAACAGGTCATACTGGTATGATGAAATGATTCCTTTTTCCGAAGCCGCGGAAATAGGTACCGAAAAAGTTATTAAAGAACATTCAACGAT
>CALVYM010000110.1 GCA_944372205.1 uncultured Bacilli bacterium | reverse complement strand
TAAATATATTATAATTAAATATTATTATTTATTCAATGGTTTCTATCAGTTTTCGTGCAATTTCATTTCGCAAAAAATTTTCTATTTGCCTAACATTACTAAATTTATTTGCTAATTGTATATATTTATCTTTTATTTTTGATTCACTTATTATTTTTTGCTCTGATTTTGATAATTGTTGTAATAATTTAGAATAATTTTTTTCTATTAATTTTATTTTAACTTCATTGGACAAATCCTCATATTTAATAAAACAATTTATTCTAAAAAACATTGGTGCACCTAAATGCTCTAATATTTTCTCTTGACTTTCATAGTTTGATGTGCAAATTATCACTGTGTTTTTTAAGTCAACATGAAAATTTTTATCTTCGAATTTACCAGTATCAAATAATTCATATAAAGCTGAATAAACAAAACTATTAGCCTTATCAAATTCATCTAAAAATATTATATTTGAATCTCTATTTAATAAATCTTTAGCTAAAGAAGGTAATTGTACTGTATCACCATATAAGTAATTATAGTGAGAATTTGATTGAAACATTGAAAATTGGCAATAAAACATTTTTTCTCCTAGTAATTTCGTAATTAAGCGACCTGTTTCTGTTTTGCCAACGCCACTTGGTCCATATAACATAATAACTATAGGTTTATTTTCATAATTTAATTTTTTTTGAATTAATAATGCTTGCGAAACTTTTGTTAATGCTTTTTCTTGACCTAGAATAACTGAAGGTGCTTGTTTTTTAAAAGTTTTAATTAATTGTAAATTTATATTCTTATATTTGAAATTATGAATATGAATATCTTTGCTATTAAATTGCCTTTTTAAATCATTTATTATTTCAATAGGAGGGTTTTGAATGATCATTTTAGTTATATTATATTTTGCTATATAATTTACAAAATTATTAATTACGGCTTCTGTAACCCCAGAATACTCATTATTAGAAATATATAATAAATCAATGTTTATTGATGGTTCTATTTTTTCTGATGACTCATGTCCTTCAATTTTAAGTAAATGAGTTTGTCTTTCTAACTCACTTAAGTTTACTAATTGAGTTAAATTATAATTATTACCATCATGCTTATAATATTCAGAAATATACCTATCAAATGCTGCTTTTGGGCCATTAAAAATAATTACTTTTTCATTTCTAACCATTTCTTACTCCTGCAATTATAATATCATAAATAGGTAATTTATTATCTGGTCGATTGACTGATGTATCAAATTCCTCCTCTGTTAGCACCCTAGAATATTGATTTATTTCATTTTCCAATTTTATTGACTCTTTTGTCGTTGTTCCCACCTTTATACCATAATAGCAAAGATTCATTTTTATTAAATCATTAAATTTATAATTATTTTTAAAGCAGTCGATATTAAATCTTAATATTGCAAATATTACCCCACTTTTATATGCTAAAAACTCAAAATAACCTTTGGTTGATAAAATCACCTCATCTATCTTGTTAGTATTTATATCTTTTAGTTCTTCAAATTTATCTGGATTTTTTAATAAAGATAAATATGGAAACATACTTTTTAAATATGTTGCTGTATCCTGATCTATATCTAGTTTCAAATCCACTAATTTTTCAATATTATCATCTTTATCTGCTAGTTTAATAAATTCTGTCATTATATTGGTAGTAATTGTTGAATTGACTATTTTTTCATTAGAACTATGGGCAGCAACATCAGATTTTACTCCTACAGAAAAATTAAGCATTTTTAAAAAAGATTTTTTAATAGATGCCTCACCATTTACTCCTATTTCATTATCTTTTCCCTCAATAGCTTTATTTATTTCTTCTATAGTAATATTTCCATCATTCATAATTGTTACATAATCCATTGCGGCATTTTCATCATAATAAATAACTTTTAGTATCTTTCCTTTATTTTCATATTTATCTGGATTCATTAAATACCTCCTATAATAATTCTAAATATTTCTTTAACATTTCTATTTCCAATTTAGTTATTAATTTAATAAAATCTGTATAATTACCTGTTGTATGTGCCTTATCTAGTGCTTCGTAATATTTTAATCTATCTTCTTTTTTTATTATTACTGGATTAAAACCATGATTCATTAAATCTAAATTCATGAGTAATCTTGATGTTCTACCATTCCCATCAACAAAAGGATGAATTTTAACTAATTCCCCATGAAGCAATGCTGCTCTTATAATTGGATGATATGAACTCCATGAGTGATAATTTACAATTAATTTTTCCATCAACTCTGGTACTTTTAAATAATCTGGTGGAACATGAACTGCGCCTTTAATCATTACATTTTCTGTCCTATATCTTCCAGCATTTTTATCATCAATATCTTTTAAAACTAATCTGTGAATATTCTTTATATTCCATTCAGTAATAGGATTTTTTTCTTTCACTAAATCATCTAAATAAAGAATTGCTTTTTCATGATTAATTGCTTCTAAGTGTTCTTTTAATGTTTTGCCACCAACTGTAATTCCTTCTAAAACCACTTGTGTCTCCCTCAACGTTAATGTATTACCTTCTATTCCATTACTATTATAAGTCCACTCTAAATTAATGGCCTCTTTTAATGTCCTTAACGTCTCTTTTGGAAATGGTCTTTTACTATCTAATTCTTTCTTCATATTATCTACTTTATCAAAAAAATTTACTGGTAAGTCAATTATAAACCCTTTATTATCTGGTTTAACACTTCTTTTATCTACTGGTTTTATAGCATAATCAGGAATATTCCAACTATTACCATTCTTTATAGCTCCTTCGATTCGCCCTTCTTCTAATAATTGTCTAATTCTTCTCTCACTAATCTCCCATTTCTCTGCAGCTTCTTTTGTAGTCATAAATTTCATAGTTATCACCTCTTTATATATTATACCGTTGTCGGTAGTATTAGTCAATCGCTTATTTATATTTAATAATATTATTAATGATGTCAGATTGAACATTATTCTCAAAGTTTTTAATTGTACTTTTCAGTGTTTCATTTGAACTAGAAATATAATAATTTTCTGTTGTTTCAACATTACTATGTCCAAGTATATCTGCTATTTCTCTTATCTTTGCTCCATTTCTTAAACTAACAGTAGCAAAACTACCTCTTAAATCATAAAATCTACAATTTTTTATTCCTAATTCTTTATGAATTACCTTATATGGATATCTTATAATGTCAGTCCCGATAAAAGTGCCATCTTCTTTTGTAAATATTAAATTTATTATTGATTCTTTCTTTTTCTTGGATACTTCTACTATTCTCTGTTCTACTACTTTATTAAATATATTGGTGACATTTTCAACATGATAGTAATGATAGTCTTTCCCATACATTTTTTTTAATTCTTCCTGTTTATTTTTATAATTCTTTAATGCAATTAATAACGTATCGCATATATACACTGTTCTTATACCCTTTTTAGTCTTTGGTGTGCTAATATACCACCTTCCTTTTTCATCTTTTACTTTGCTGTACACATCGTGTTCTATGCTTATAATTCTTTTTTT
>CALVYM010000109.1 GCA_944372205.1 uncultured Bacilli bacterium | reverse complement strand
TCTAATATGGCTCATCAAGGTGGTAAGATTAAAGATAAGAGTGTTAGACTTAAAATGTATGAAAAATTAGATAAATTAGAATTTGATATTATGGAACTTCCAAGACCAGATGCTGTTATATTTTTATACATGCCATATGAATATGCAAGTATTCTAAAGAAAAGTCGTAAAGAAGCACCAGATCAACATGAAACAAGTAAAGAACATTTAAAACAAGCTGAATCTGCTTACCTAGAACTTACTGAAATTTATAATTATATTAAAATTGATTGTGTTAAAGATGATGTAATTAGAACAATTGATGATATAAACAAAGAAGTAGTAGAAAAAATAGAAGGTGTAATCAATGATTGATGAGTATGATTATGATCTACCTAAAGAACTTATTGCTCAAACACCTTTAAAAAATAGGAGTGATTCTAAACTTTTAGTTATGGATAAAGTAACTGGAGAGTTACAAGAAGATATCTTTAAAAATATTATTGATTATTTAAATCCCGAAGATATTTTAGTTTTAAATGACACTAAAGTAATACCTGCAAGACTAATCGGAGAAAAGGAAGATACTAAAGCCGTTATTGAACTACTTTTATTAAGAAATATTGAAGGAGATATTTGGGAGTGTTTAACAAGACCCGCTAAAAGATTACATGAGGGAACTATTATTTCTTTTGGAGATGGCTCTCTTAAAGCTGAAGTCACCCAAAAAAAGGATGAAGGTATTGTTCATGTTAAATTACTTTATGAAGGCATTTTAATGGAAATATTAGAAAAATTAGGTACAATGCCACTTCCACCATATATTCATGAAACTTTAACTGATCAATCTCGTTATCAAACAGTTTATGCTAAAAACATTGGTTCTGCTGCTGCTCCAACTGCAGGGCTCCATTTTACCAATGAATTACTTGAAGAAATAAAGAAAAAAGGAGTAACTTTAGTTTATGTAACACTTCATGTAGGTTTAGGTACATTTAGACCAGTTGAAGTAGATGATATTACAAAGCACCATATGCATAGCGAGTATTATGTTATGTCTAAGGAAGCTGCTGATACTCTAAATAATGCTAAAGGTAAAATCTATGCTGTTGGTACAACTTCAACAAGAGTCCTTGAAACAGTAATGCATAAATATAATAAGTTTGTTCCATGTAGTGGCGAAACTGATATATTTATTTATCCAGGTTTTGAATTCAAGGCAATTGATGGTTTAATTACTAATTTCCATTTACCTAAAAGTACTCTTTTAATGCTAGTTTCAGCACTATCTTCAAAAGAAAATATCTTAAACGCTTATGATTATGCCATAAAACATAATTTTAGATTTTTCTCTTTTGGAGATGCCATGTTTATAAAATGATTATATTCGGAGAAAAACTTGCAAGTTTAACCAAAAAGTCGTGGTAAAAACTTGCATTTTTATATTAAAAGTGGGGGTAAAAACTTGCATAAGTTATTATTATTTATTATAATATAAGTGTAAAAAGGAGGAAAATATATGCTTGAAAGAAAAATTACTAAAGAATTATTAGCGTGGAAAAAAGAAAAAAATAAACCATGTTTATTAGTTAAAGGTGCAAGACAAGTAGGTAAAACTTATATAATTGAAGATTTTGCTAAAAATAACTATCAAAGTTACATTTATATTAATTTTGAATTAATGCCGGAATATAAAAATATTTTTGATGGCAATTTAGATATTAAAACTCTTATTATGAAATTAGAATTAACTTTTCCAAATATTTCTATAGTTCCTAATGATACTATTTTATTTTTAGATGAAATCCAAAGTTGCCCAAACGCTCGTGTGGCTCTAAAGAGTTTTGCCTTAGATGGTAGAATTGATGTTATAGCATCAGGATCGCTTTTAGGACTTCATTATAAAGAAGTTACTTCATATCCCGTTGGCTATGAAAGGTATGTTAATATGTATCCACTTGATTTTGAAGAATTTTTATGGGGATTAGGAGTAAAAAAAGAAATTATTGAAATTTTAAGAGAATCTTTTAAACAAAAAACTCCAGTGGATGAATATATTAATAAACAATTTAGTGATTATTTTAAACTATATATGATAATTGGAGGTATGCCAAAAATAGTTAATGATTATATTGAAAATAATAGTATGAATATAACTTTAAAAAACCAAAAAAGCATTATAGATAACTATATATATGATATTGAAAAATATGCAAAAAAAACCGATAAATCAAAAATAATAAATACTTTTTATAGTATTCCAGTTCAATTAGCACGAAATAACAAGAAATTTTCTTATGTTTCTATTTTAGAAAATGAAAAAGATGTTGGAGAAAGAAAATATGCTAGTAGTCTTGATTGGTTAAAAGATGCCGGAATTGTCAATATGTGTTATAATCTGGAAAACCCTGAAGCTCCTTTAGTTTCTAATATTAGACATAATTGCTTTAAATTATATATGATGGACACAGGATTACTTACATCAATGTATGAAAATTCAGTTCAAAGTGAAATTATTAATGGTAATTATTATATTAATTGTGGAGCAATAGTAGAAAATGTATGTGCTAGTGAAATAAAAACTAGATATGATTATTTAATGTATTTTGAAAAGAAAAGCAAATTAGAAATAGATTTTATTTTAAATATTGATGGTATAGTTACAGCAATTGAAGTTAAATCCGACAATAACAAACAAGCTAAATCATTAAATTCTATTATCGATAATTATAAATCTGTTAAAAGATATATTAAATTAGAATATAATACAAATGTCTATGTTGATGATAAAAATATAGAACATTATCCATTATATATGATTATGTTTATATAAAATATATTTAGGTAAATAGATAAATTAAAAGTGTTTTTTGAAATTTATAAAGATTTAAAATTATGGATTTGTGATAATTGTATTGATGAAATTTAACAAAATTACTTGACCAATTCAAAAAAATATTATATATTTTTATTGGAAAAGAGATTATCTTTCTGAGATTGTATAACATAAGTTTAAAATATTTTGTCGAATTTTGTATATAACTAAACTTTTTATTTATTCAAAATCTCTTTTCCATATCTATTAATTACAACAAAAAATCTTTCTTATTTAAGGAAAGATTTTTTTGGTTTATTATTCATTTTCTATATTTAAGAATATCATTTATATCACAATCTAAGACATAACACATACGAGCTATTATATCTATATCTACTCTAATAACTCTATTATTATAATATCTATTAACTAAATCATAATTAACAGCAATCATAAGACTTAATTTATTTCTACTTATTCCTTTTTTATCTAATATTTCTTTTAAAGTAATTTCTACTTTACCATAATCTATAAGAGCATATATACTATTTTTCAGATTATCACCATCATTAAATAAATTATAATAAAAATTAAATTATTATAATAGTACATAATAATAATTATATATTTATTAATAGTGAATAAACATTAGTGCTTTTAATTTTATATAATAAAAAGTTTATATTAAATCTTTAGATATAATTAGGTGATTAATTAGTAATAAAAATCGTGATATATTTAAGTATATGGCAAAAAAAGATAGTGACACACGCATTTAAAGTAGAAGAAATGGTAATGGTCTTGTTAGCTACAACACTGTGTCTAGCAGTAATGCGGTGCGGCCGTCCTTTTATCTGACATCTTT
>CALVYM010000108.1 GCA_944372205.1 uncultured Bacilli bacterium | reverse complement strand
TCACTCAAAGAGCTAACAACATCTACTACAAATCCATGTTGTTTTAATAAATAAACAATTCCTTTAATAATATATAGATTATCTTCAATTAATAATATTTTATACATAAGCAATCACACCTATATTTTAACAAATTTATGGGAATATTAAAACTGATAAATAAAATTATCAGTTTTAAAGTTAGTTAAGTTTCAAACGAATTGGGTCAGACTCTGTTCCAGATCCAGAGAGATAGGTAGTTGATGAAGTTAAGTAAAAGCAAGGACGAATGACAAAGGAGCTACCGAGGAAGCTGCTTCCGTAAACACCACCGCTATCACTCACCCAAAACGTACTGACAGCACTACTCGACTCACGAGAAATTGGCCATTCGGTTAGTCCCATATACATCCAGTTATTATCTCTTATTGATGTACTATTGTATGAACTCATATATGTTGTCCATGCACTATTACTTGCTGCAAAACCAAAGTCTGATACGTACATTAATCCTATTTTTCCATTCCATGTTGTTCCGCTACTTTCTGCATTATAAAATTCTTTTGGTGTTGCACTATTTGTTGTGTGTCCTCCTACATACCATGTATGATCTGCTATTTTATTTTTCCAAGTATCATCAAAACTACCTAAAAAGTTGGTATTTAAGTTTGTTGTATTTAAATTACTTTGACTCCATGTATTATCATTTGTACTATTGTTCCAATAGTATCTATTTACTCTACTATGAACTCCTTTATATCTATTATAATGACTTGCACTATATGTTTCTGAATTATATGCTCCATTTGTTCCTAGTAAATTACTATTCGCATAATCCCATTTTATTAATTTTACTTCGCTACCAAATACTCCGATGATTCGGTATAAATTATCACTTGGACATACTTCTTCATCTGATCCAAAACAAACATAGTTATTTGGATTGGCTCCAGCATATCTATAGCTATTATCTCCTGCTCCATTTGCTAGACTACTATTATGATAATACAAGCCATTTGTTCCTTGAACACCGTCATATTGTCCTGTTACCCAATCAGCAAGTAATACTATATCCTCTGTTCGGACACTTAATGTATATTCTGTTGAAATTTTACCATTAATATCCTTAACATATATATCTATGTAATATAACGTATTGAATTTTAAATTATCAAAGTTATAAGTATTCTCATCTGTTATTGCAGATATATTTTCACTATCTATCATAAAATAATACTTACTTATTTCTATTTTGCTTGTTGCATTTACAGTTAAAGTAAATCCCCTTGTAGTTACATTACTAACTTCAACACTATTTATAACAGGTTTACTTTCATCAGTAGTACTAACTGTAAGTTCATATATATTAGATTTAGCATTTGTGCTATCTATTGCATAAATCTTAATCTTATATTCTGTTAATTTATTTAAATCATTTATTACTATTGGATTAGTTGTACTTTCTATATATTCTTCGCTATCATTTAATGCATAATAATATTTACTTATACTTCCATTTTCACTTGTTACACTTACATCTAATGTAACTGATGAACCAGTTACATTAGTTATATTTACATTATCTATCCATACTCCATCATATTTATCAAAGTACACATAACACCGGTCTGATGAATTACTTAATAAATTTACTGTATTATTCCCTGAGTTATATTCTAGTTCTCCTCCATTTTCACAACCACTTAATATTTCATTAAATATATATCCAGATTCTGGCCAAGTATTATCTTTAGTTTCTATATATTCTCCAGAACCAGCATCTGTTTCATACATCATAGTAATCATATTTCTATTTATAACTGGTTCTTCTTTTTTTATATTTGATATTATATTATTTGAATTATCTTTATTGTACCAAATAATTATAATTATTATTAAACAAAATGTTAATAACATAGAACTTATCAACAATATTTTTCTTTTCATATATCATTCCTTACCTTATAAAATAATTATATCACATTTTATCTACGAACGGTAGATAAAATTTAAATTAATATATTGAGATAATATAAGTAATAAGTGAGTGATTATTATTATGGATAGAAACGATGAAAATTATATTTATTATGTAATAGGACAAAACATTAAAAAACAAAGAAAATTAAAGCATTTAACTCAAGAACAACTTGCAGAAAAATGTAATTATTCCTTAAGTTTTATTGGCAATTTAGAGAGCCCTAAAGTTTTTCAAACGATATCGGTAGGAAGTTTATATCATATTGCTAAAGTATTAGATATAAGTATATTAGAATTATTTAAAGATATTGATAAATAATTTTTACAAGAAAGGCTATTTATGAAAAGATATTCTAAAGATAATTTATCAATAATAGTAAGAAAAAATATTAGAAAATATCGTAAGATAAGAGGTTTTTCTTTACAAGAACTTGCAGATTTATCAGGTTTTACTCATGGTTATGTAAGAGATTTAGAATTTTTAACTATTAATAAGACTCCAACACTTGAAGTAATAGGTAAATTCGCTGATGCTTTAGAAATAGATATTAGGCAATTATTTGATGATGTAGACCCAGATAAATACAAAGATTAAAAAACTTACCCAAACACAGGTAAGTTTTTTATAATATAATCCATTCCCCATTTTTTCTACTGTTTTTTCTAGTAATTAATCCTTTATTTTGCATTTCAATCATTCTTGTTTTTACTGTTCTTAAAGATTTATTAATAATCTTGGCAATTTCTTCTTGGGTAATCGAAGAGTTATTTTTTATTATATTAATTATAGCTTGTTCTTCTAAAGTATAGTTAATATTTTTATTATTTTTCTCTGTTTGATTTTTATAATCAATATGAGTATATCTATTTTTTAATTCATAATTAGTATCCGTTAAAAGATTATAAAAGAATTTTTCTAAAAATGATATATCTTCAAATATGTTTTTTTCGTAATTTTTATAATTAGCTCTTACTAGTGAATTTCTAAAATACCATGAATGTTTAGCAAAAGCATCATCATTAATATCAAAACCAAATGTCTTTAAATATTTAATAATAAATACTGCAACAGAGCGAGTATTACCCTCACAAAATGGGTGAATTTGCCATATGTTAGAAGTGAATCTACATAAATTCTTTATAGCTTCATCGATAGTTTTATCTTTATATGAACACTCTTTTTCTTCATCAAAATCATATTTTAAAGCTGCTGTAATTGTTTCAAACGAGGCATAAGTAACTGTATCACCATTTAAAACCCATTCGTTTTTTATAAAGTTATAATCTCTTATTTTTCCAGCATCCTTAAAGATTCCTGTGAATAATCTTTTATGAATATTAATTAATTCTGTTGGATTAAAAGTAAAAGATTTTTCACTTAATAATTCAGCAATTCTTACAGAAACCTTGTCCGCTTCTTCAGTGGTTTCGTTATTTTTTCTATTATCAAGAACTTTATAATATTGATTAATTCTTGCCTCAGCTTCTTTTAAATCAATATTACCTTCAATATGTTCTTTGGCAGTTTCTATCAAATATTTTGATGGCTTTAGTCCATCAACATCTTGAAGGCCAATAGCAATTTCCCAATTTTTAGCTTTTTCTACAGTATTATTTTCAGAACTTTTTATATATTCTGATAATTCTAAATTCCATTTTCCTTTTTCCATTTCAATCCCTCTTATTACTGTATATTATATCATTAATTAATCTATAAA
>CALVYM010000107.1 GCA_944372205.1 uncultured Bacilli bacterium | reverse complement strand
CTTCAAGGTCCAACAGGCCCAACAGGAGCAACGGGAGCTACAGGTCCAGCAGGCCCAGGATCAACATTTGATAGTTATGCAATGGTGCATGACGAAAGTAATTCAACTGTTCCTGCAACAAATCCATTATTGTTTCAATTAACTAATTTGTCTAACAAAATAACTTATAACAATGCAACTGGAGATTTTTATATACCTGAAGAAGGAATATATAATGTTCATTGGTGGATTAATGCTCGTAATGCCAATAATGATAAAAACAACTGTGAACCTAAAACATTAGGTGTTGAATTTCACCAATATTGGCCAGAAGATATTTTAATAGCTCATTCATCAACGCATGACAGACTTACTTGTTGTGATACTGGAACTCTTAATGGTAATGCAATATTCTATGCACCAGGTGGAACAAGTTATAGATTAATTAACACATCAGAAGTAGATTTTTCTTTAGTTCCAAATGATAATTATTCGGCTTGTGTGTCAATTCATAGAATATTTTAACTTCCAAACTAAAACACTAGATAAATTTCTAGTGTTTTTTAAATGTATTCTATTGGTACAAAATAGTTTTGTTCATCAATTGGAGCTATTTCTCTTATCATGCAAAGAACTATACCATTGCCAATTTCTTTATTAAATTCATTTGTAACTAGAAAATTCTTAATAGCCTCTTTGCTAGGATTAGCACTTTTTTTAATTTCTATTGGATAAATAATATTATTATATTCTATTAATAAGTCTATTTCCCTCTTTTCTTTATCTCTATAATAAAATAGCCTATGTTCAAAATCTTTACCATTAGATGCAAATGATTTTATTATTTCATTAATAATATATGTTTCAAATATATTACCACTAAATGTACTTTTTTCTAGCGTTTTTGCATCTAAGTAGCCTGCCAAAAACGCGGCAAGTCCAGTATCTGTAAAATATATTTTAGGCCTTTTAATTATTTTCTTTAAGTTATTATTAGAATATGGATGTAATAAATATATTAAATGAGTATTTGCTAAAATACTTGTCCAATTATCTACTGTTTTTGGATCCACTTCAATATCTTTAGCTATATCTGATGCATTATATTCTTGAGCAGTTCTTGCTGCCATGCAACTTATATACTTTAAAAACTTTGTTTCGTCTTTAACATTAATAAGTTTTCTAATATCTCTTTCAATGTATGTTCTAATATAACTTCTAAAAAACATTTCTCTATTAATATCGTCGTTTTTATTTAATTCTGGGAAACTACCATTTATAATTCTTGAAAAAAGCTCTTCAGTATTCATATAAGGTATTCTAGTTCTTTTTTTAATTTCATTTATATCAGGTATAAAAACATTTTCCTCAAGTTTATATAATTCTCTAGTTGATAAACCATATAAATCTAATATTGCAACTCTGCCCGCAAGGGAATCACTTAAATCTTTCATTGACTCAAATATTTGAGATCCCGTTAAATAGTATAGCGTTTCTTCAGGACCGTCATCAAATAAAGCTTTTTTTCTTGCTTCATCTACATTAATTTTAATATAACTAAGTAAGTTTGGTGCGTATTGAAATTCATCAATAATTAAAGGAGTATTATAGTTTTTTAAAAAAAGTAAGGGATCTTCATTAGCTGAAGCTCTTAAAAACATATCATCTAAAGTTACGTATGTAATTTCTTTTTTATTGTTTTTAATAATGTATTCAAGCAAAGTTGATTTACCAACTTGTCTTGGACCAGTTATTGTTATTACAGGATACCTATCAATTAATTCATTTAATAAGTTTTCCATAGTTCTATTTATATATTTACTCATTATGTATCACCAATAATATTATAATATAAAATATATATTTTGTCTAGACTTTTTTTGGAATACAATTCCTAAAAAGTTAAATATATTTTTAAAAACCTTAGATAAATTAGGAACCTTATTCCGAATTTATCAAAAACTCATTCTAAAAATATCTGTTTAAAATGACAAATATCGACAAATTTCATATAATTTCCATTTATTAAACGGCAAAAAAATGATATAATTTATTATGGAGGACCATATGAAGTTTATTGAATTAAATAATGTTAGTAAAGTTTATCGAAATGGTGTTACGGCTTTAGCTAATGTTTCTGTGTCAATTGATAAAGGAGAATTTGTTTTTGTAATAGGTCTTACAGCAAGTGGTAAATCAACATTTATAAAAACATTATATAGAGAAGAAAAACCAACTAGTGGTACTGTTATGGTTGGTGGTCTTAATGTGGGTAAAATCCGTAATGGACGGGTTTATAAATTAAGAAGAAAAATAGGAATAGTATTTCAAGATTTTAAATTGTTACCAAAACTTACTGTTTATGAAAATGTGGCATTTGCTTTAGAATGTGTTGGTATGAAATCTAGTGAAATAAGACCACGAGTAATGAGTGCTCTTGAAAGAGTAGGTTTAAAACATAAAGTTCGTTCTTTTCCTGGTGAATTATCTGGTGGGGAACAACAAAGAGTATGTATTGCTAGAGCAATAGTAAATCGTCCTAAATTACTTATTTGTGATGAACCTACTGGAAATTTAGATCCTGATACAAGTCGAGAAATTATGAAAGTTATTGAAGGTATCAATAAAGATTTAGGTACAACTATTATTATGGCAACACATGATAGAGATATAGTTAATAGAATGAAAAAAAGAGTGCTATTAATCGAACATGGTGTTTTAGTTGGTGATTATGCGAAAGGAAGTTATAAGACCCATGAGAGCAATTAGAATATTTGGAAGAAGTATAAGAGATGCTTTTAAAAGTGTCTTAAGAAATTTTAGTTTAAGTATTGCATCAATTATGTGTACTACAATAACTTTAATTTTAGTATCTGTTGCTGTAGTTTGTGCCGCGAATATAGAGAATGCTACTAAATCAATTGAAGATGAACTTAGTATTGTTGTATATTTAAATAGCAGTGTTACTGAAGAAGAAATAGAAAATATCAGAGCAGATATAGAATCGCAAGAAAATGTAGCAGATATAACATTTAAAAGTAAAACTGAATGGAAAGAAGAAATGAGTGCTTATGATGATACATTTGAAACAGTGCTAAATTATTTGGATGAAAATCCCTTAATGGATTCGTTTATTTTAAAAGTTAATGATGTAGAACACTTAAGTGAAACATCAGAATATATAAAATCTATAACAGGTGTAGATACTGTTAAATATGGTGAAGGCATGGTTGAAGATATTGTATCGGCCTTTGATGTTGTTGAAAAAATTGTAGTAGTAGTAGTTATAGCATTAATATTTGTTACTGCGTTTTTAATTAGTAATACAATAAAACTAACTATATTTTCAAGAAGAAATGCAATTGAAATTATGCGTTTAGTTGGGGCTAGTAATATATCTATTAAATTACCATTTATTTTTGAAGGTTTTATTATTGGTTTAATTGGTGCTATTATTCCAATATGTGTAACTATTTATGGTTATGTAATACTTTATGATGTATTAAATGGTCATGTATTTTCTAATATGATTGTTTTGATTAAACCATTTAATTTTGTTTTATTTGTATCTCTTGCTTTAGTTATCCTTGGAGCAATAGTGGGAATGATTGGTAGTATGAGAGCAGTTGGAAAGTATTTAAAAATATAGGAAGTGAACTAATGAAGAAAATAACAGAATATTTTATTAGATATATATTTGTATTTTTGATTTTAGGTATTTGTTTTTTAGAACCT
>CALVYM010000106.1 GCA_944372205.1 uncultured Bacilli bacterium | reverse complement strand
GAAAAGAAAAAGGAAACCAAAAAGAATTCTAAAGTATACTATGCCAATACTATTGGCTCAGATGAAGTTGGAACCGGAGATTATTTTGGCCCTATTGTCGTTACTGCATCTTACGTTACTAAAGAAGATATACCTTTCTTGGAAAGTTTAGGTGTCAAAGACTCTAAAAAATTGACCGAAGAACAAATTTTAAAAATAACCCCGCAAATCATCAAAAAAATTCCATATTACACCATGACCTTAAGCAACAAAGAATATAACCAAAGACATAGTGAATATAACATGAATGCTATGAAAGCTATTTTACATAATAAAGCATTACTAGAAATGACTGAAAAATATCAAAATTATGATTATATAGTTGTTGATCAATTTGCTGAAAAATATGTCTATTATAATTATTTGAGAAAAGTACCTAATGTTCAAAGAGATATCACTTTTATCACGAAAGCTGAAGATCAATGCCTATCAGTTGCTTGTTCTGCCATTATCAGTAGATATATATTTATCAAAGAATTTGATAAACTTTCTAAAAAATACAATCAAACATTACCTAAAGGTGCCGGACCAATAGTCGATGAAGTCGGTGCTAAATTAGTCAAAGAATATGGTATTGATGTTTTAAATGAAATAGCTAAAACTAACTTTAAAAACACTGAAAAAATAAAAGAATTAATGCAAAAATAAATAGTCTAACTAAAAATTAGACTATTTTTTATAAAGTTTTTCCAACAACTATTAATCTATTTTCCCATGAACCATTCGCACATGTACATAAAGTAATTAATCGGTCATTTTCATCAACTTCAGTATTACTTGTAATAAGATTATTCTCTAATATCTTATCTAAATAATCATTAAAATCATCTGAATTTTCAAAATTAATAGGTATTTCTTCTTTAGTTGCATCAACTATATATACCCCAAAAATTTCTACTTCTATTTTTCTATCACTTATATAAATATTATATTTTGAATGTTCTTTATAAAATTCATTAGATTTATAATTAAGCAAATCGCTAAACATTGTACCATTATTAAAATTATGTCCATATATAATTGTATTTTTATCATCAAAACCATTATTTTGATAATCTAGAAAAATAGATCCCATTTTATTACTATCACCATTAGACAAATGTTTTAAATAATATGAATTGTCTTTTCCTTGCATAATCGGATAATATATATTAGTATCAGGAATTTCAATATATCCTATAGCTTCATCATACTCTTTTTTTAATTCATCTACATCTATTAAATTATTAGAAGGGAGAACATTTTTATAAAAGTTCTCCCCTTCTTGTTTGTCTAAGTATTCAAAAGTAAATAAGCTTAAAAACAATAGACAAATTACAAAACATAATATTATTAAGACTTTTTTAAGCATGTTTTCTTTTTAATAAACCTATACCAAGCATTCCAAAAGCTAAAGTTAAAACTCCATAAAGTGAAGTATTATCACTACCACCAGTTTGTGGAATGTTAGATTTCTCATAAAGTTTCTTAAATACATCCTTATAATTCATAAATGAAGACATATTTCCTTCTAAACCAATTATTCCATTATCATTAGTAACAGTCGTTTTATAACCGTCGCTATTAGCTTCAAGTTCAATAACTTTATAACTAGCTCCTACAGGAAGACCAGTAATAGTAATTGATTCACCATGTTTTAATTTAATTATATCGCCAGATTTAATAGTTCCTGTTTTACTTCCGGTATAATTATATACACCTTCTAAAATATTACCATCTTTATCTAATAATATAACCTTAAAACTAAAGTATCTATCAGTCTCTCCACTATTACCGCCAACAGTTTTATCGATAGTTAAACTTCCTTCATTCTTCGTATTAGTAAACACTACTTTGTTTTCATCAAAACCAATAATACCTTTATCATTAGTTGCTGTTGTTTCATACCTATCGCTGTTAGCTTCTAATTCTATAACTTCATAATTAGTCTCTACTGGCAAACCATTAATTGTAATAGTCTCACCATGTTTTAATTTTACAGTCTCACCTGATTTAATAATGCCCTCTTTAGAACCAGTATAGAAAAATTCTTCTTCTAAAGGATTTCCATTTTTATCAGTTAAAATAACCTTAAATGTAAATTCTTTATCTTTATCACCCGCATTACCAGCAACAACTTTACTAATAGTCAAACTACTATCATCTAAAGTATTGGTAATCGTCCAATTCTCTTCGTCGATAGTAAATGAATTTTCATATTCATCTTGATAATACTCTGGTACGGCTTCTTCTATAGTATAGTTATAACGGTTATGATTATCATCATATTTTACTAAACCTTCAAAAGAAGCTTGCCAATTATTACTACTACTCAAAGTAACCGATTTCTTTTGGCCATTTTCTATAACATATTCTCCATTACGTTTTAAATACACTGTAATTGACTCTGGTCTTTTTGAATAATCATGGTCTTCCCAAACCTTACTAATATTAAGGTCTAAAAGTGAATATTCATTACCGATTTCTACAGTTCCTATTTGTAATTGATCATATATAGTTATTTTATAACCACCATCAAAATAATCTGGATAAGTTATATTGTCATTACCAGGAAATACAAAGTAATATGGAACACTATTTAATATATAACCATCTGATGTTTCAGATTCCACTAATTTATATACACGGTCATAATTAATACCCGTAAAATTAGCAAATCCATCTGAAGCTGTTGTTAAACTATTAACTAATGTTTCTTCACCAGTAAAATTAAATATTCCACCTTCTACTGTAAATCCTACTTCATATAAATCAAATTTTACATTTGCAAGCGGTGTATTCGCATCTCCTTCTTTATATTTATAAACTCTAAGTGTTGCTGAATCACTAGAAGAAGACGCATTACTTTCTAAAACTTCTCCTTTAATAATCCATTCAGATTCAGTCTGATTTTCATCATATCCATCTAAATTAACTCTATTAAAAGCATTTTCATCATTAAGCTCTTCACCAGGGATTAATGTTACAAGTGCTTGATATGTTATAGTTAAAGATGTTTCATCAGGGACATTAATAGTTAATACCCTGTTTTCACTATCCCAAGTATAACTATCACTATCCGCTGCTTCTCCATTAATCTTTAATGAGCCTCTGACAAACTCAATCGCACTTCCCATTTGATCTTCTAATCTAAGCGTATTAGAAGTTGGTGAAATATCAGCTGCCCCTTCATTAACTTTAATTGTATAGTCAACTAAAGGCGCTGTCGAAGTATTATAAACAGCTGTCTTACTTAATAAATTAGTAACTGATCCAGTAATAGAAGCCTCTACATCTGGATAAGTTTCATGATTAATTGTAATATTTGCCTTATTAGTATAAGTTTTTTGTTCAGCAAAAATATCGGTTAATTTGCTATCGTAAAAAATTGATGCTCCCGCACTATGTGCACTAAGCTCATCGATATAATTATTTAAATTAAATACTAATTTACCATCTTCAACAATTGGTTTAAGTTCATAAGTTGTATAAGGATTATAATTTAAAACAAGTTTTGCTGAACCATCGACATATTCCATACCTTCAGGAATCATATCGGTAACATAAGTATCGCTAACATTAGTAGGTAACTGATCAATCTTGATCTCCCATCTTGCAATACCAGTTTTATTAAAGTTATCACTAGCATTATTCAAATGTTTTTGAATATAATTACTCTTCTTATTGTAATTGTACTCAGC
>CALVYM010000105.1 GCA_944372205.1 uncultured Bacilli bacterium | reverse complement strand
GGAGGAAATTATGCCCAAAGTACAACTTATCGAGCAGAATTAACCGCTAATTCTACTAATAATACAGCAGAAGATTCTTATTATGTTTATTTTAATGTTACAGCAAATACTTTAAATTATACTCAAGAAGGTAATCCTGAAGTAGTTCTTACAGTTTTTCAAGATGATACAGAAATAACTAATATAGATGGTCTAACTTATGGAACATATAATGGTGTAACTGGTTTTGACGTAACAACTGCAACTGGTTTATTTACTGTTGCAAGTGATTATGCAATTACTTCTAATTCTTCGACTGATGCAACAGTACAAAATTGGACATTTACTTTAACTTATTTAAATCAAAACTATGATCAATCAGGAAATTACGGTAATAACATGAATGTTGAATTTATTTTCAGCAAAGAAGAAAGTGAAGCAGAAGTAACATCTTTAGCCAATTATATAATTGGAACATATACATCTGATGGGGTAAATGGTTTATACTATCATGATGCTGATTTAGTTAATGGAGCAAATGATAATAGTTATAGATATAGTGGGGCTAATCCTAGTAATTATGTTTGTTTTGGATCAAATGAAGCTACATGTCCGGAAGATAATTTATATAGAATTATAGGAATTTTTAATGGACAAGTTAAGTTAATAAAAAGTACAAATTATGAAAATCACTATTGGAATGGTTCTGGTGGTAGTAATGGAAATGTTTGGAGTGATAGCACTTTGAATACGACTATACTTAATATAACCTATTTAGATGGGCTGGGTACAAATTGGAGCAGTTTGATTTTTGAATATTCTTGGCAAGTTGGAGGTATTACTTCGGCACAAAGAAATAGTGTTCCGGCGACATTATTAAGCTATGAAGTAGGAGCTGATTCTAGTAACACACCATATAATGCCAAAATTGGTTTAATGTATATATCGGATTATGGTTTTGCAACAAGTGCAGATAACTGGGGCTATACTTTAGATAATAGTGCTATTACAAATGATAATTGGTTGTATCTTAATACTAATGAGTGGACTATAACTCGTCATTCAGAAGGAACTGTTTATGCATTTCAAATTAGTTCTGCCGGTACTGTTTCTGGTGGCGTTGTAGGATCTGCTTTTAATGTAGTCCGTCCAGTATTCTATTTGAATTCAAACGTAACCTATGTATCTGGTACGGGAACAGAATCTGACCCTTATAGAATTGCATAAATAAACAATAAAATATCTCATAAATAAAGGAGTAGGATGTATGAATTTAGTAGAAAGGATAAATAAAGATAAGAGATTAAAGTTATTATTGTTTTTAATATTACTTGTTACAGTTGTTTTATTTATGAAGATATTTTATGAATATTATGTATATTCTAAAGATAGAAAATTAGAAGAAACTAAAGTAGTATTAAATAATGATGAGAGTGTAGATGTAATAAAGTATAGTGATGTATTAAAGCTTGATAATGGTAAACTTGATAGTACTAATAAAATAGTTAGTTTAAGTGCTGAATATAATAATAGTGCTAATTACAATGTCTATGTTAAAGTTAATAATAATGTAAGTAATTTAGTACTTAAAGTAATAGATAATAATGGTACAAGTAATATAATAGATTTAAGTAATAAGAGTGGATTATATTTAGTAAAAAGTGATTGTAGTATAAATAATAGTAAAGATGAATGGACATTTGAAGTATCTGGAGATACTACAAATGTAGATATAGATGTAATTTTAAGAGAAGATAAAGTAAAGATTAGTGATTATATAAAAGAAATGAGCAGTAATAATTTATATTATCTAGATAGTGATAATACTTATAGATATGTAGGAAGTAATCCTAATAATTATATAAGTATTAATAATGAGTTATATAGAATTATTGGGGTATTTGATGATAAATTAAAAGTAATTAAGAATGATTATGCTACTAGTGATATGTTAGGAATGGATGGGGCATATTTTAATTCTTATCAAATTGGAGATACCTACTATAAAGGATGTATTTATGATGATGTAAGTACTTATTATTGGAATAATGAAAGTAAAGTAAATAATTGGGAAGAATCTAATTTAAATAAAATAAATCTAAATGTTAATTTTAGATATTATTTAGGAAATAGTATTAGTTTAGTAGATGGGGATATAATACTTATGGATGTTAGTGATTATTATTATTCCTCTTATCCAGAGTTTTGGGGTAAAGATAACTATTTAAATGGCTTAAGCACTAATTATTTATATATGGGATTAGATGAATGGACCATAAGTAAGGTTGAAGGTACAAGTAATTATGTTTATTTTATATTTAGTAATGGTAAAGTAAATGATAGTAGTAGTTATGGTAAAGTAGATAATATTAGTGCAGTAAGACCAGTGTTTTACTTAAAAAGTGATTGTGTATTTATAAGTGGTAATGGTAGTATTACAGAACCATTTATTGTTAGTATATAATGAAAGGATTGATTATTAATGAAAGTTTTATGTATAGGACATACTAGTTGGGATATGACAGTACCAGTAGATGAATACCCTTTAGAAAATGCCAAATATCGTTTTAATGAAAAATATTCTAGTGGAGGAGGACCCGCTTCGAATGCGGCATATTTGCTTGGTAAATGGGGTGTTGATACTGTTATTGCTACAAATGTAGGTAGTGATGATTACGGTGCAAAGATAAAAAAGGAATTTCAAGATGTTCATGTCAATACTGATTACATTGAAACCAGTTATGAAAAAGATACATCTTTCTCATTTATTATGGTTAATAAAAAGAATGCATCAAGAACAGTATTTAATGTTGCAACAGAATATCCAGCATTAAAAAAATACAATTATGAATTTACGCCAGATATAATTATGACTGATGGTCATGATTATGGAGCAACACAAAATGCGATAACTAAGTTTCCTGAAGCAGTAACAATAATTGATGCCGGAAGAGTTACTCAAGAACTACTAGAACTTTGTAAATATATAAAATATATTGTTTGTTCTAAAGGTTTTGCTGAAAACTTAACAGGTTTAAAATTTAACTTTGAACAACCGCAAAGTTTAGTAAATATTTATAATAAATTACAAAATAAATATCCCAATGCTATAATAGTTGTAACTCTTGAAGAACATGGAGCTTTGTATCAAGCCGGCAACCAAATAAAGATTATGCCAGGACTAAAATGCACGGCAGTAGATACTACTGGGGCAGGAGATATATTCCACGGGGCATTTACTTATGGTATTGCTAATGGTTTTGATATGGAAAAAACAGTAATGCTTTCTAACATTGCTGCAGGTCTTTCTGTGCAAAAAATGGGTTCAAGATTATCAATTCCTAGTTTATCAGAAGTACTTGATTACTATGCTAAAAAGGTAAACGGCGGATCTGTAAGTAATCAAAAACAAACTGCTCAAGCAACTCCACAACAAACATCACAACCACAAGTCCAAGTACAACCTGAGCAACCAACTCAAACCGAACAACAAGTGTCTCAAGAACAACCAAATAATCCACAATGATTACTAGTAAAACTCCCAAACTTGATTTACATGGTGAAATTGTTTCGATGGTTGAAGCTTTAGTAAATACTTTTATTCATGATAATAAAATTCAAAAAAATGAATATATTATTATTATCCATGGTAAAAGTACGAATATTCTTACTAAAGAAGTGCATAGAATACTTAAAAGTAATCAAGATGTATTAGAATATAAATTAAATAATTGGAATTTAGGTGAAACAATAGTAAGACTTAAACTTTAACCAATTATT
>CALVYM010000104.1 GCA_944372205.1 uncultured Bacilli bacterium | reverse complement strand
TGCACCTAAATAATTCCAATAATTTGTATTTAAATTTATTGTATTAAATTCACTTGTTGTCCAGTTATTTGAGCCATATTCACTTACACTTGTATCATAATTCCATCTATATGCGGCAATATCAGATTGTGTCATATTTCCTTTATAATATGATGATTCTCCCCACACATCAACATAACTTCCATAATAATCTCTACCATCTGTTCCAAGTATAGCACTTGTTGTATAATCACTCTTTATTAATTTTACTTGATATTCTCCATTATCATTTAATACTCCAATAATTCGATATAAATTTTCTGCAGGACACGGCGTTGTTGTTGACCCAAAGCATACATAGTTATTTGGATTCGCTCCAGAATAACGATAACCATTATCTTCTGCTCCATTTGCTAAATCTTCATCATGATAATATAATCCGTTTTCACCATCTGTTGTATAAGTTGTTGCTACATGACAAGCTAATGTATTAGAATTTTGCTCAGTACATCTTTCCGCAAAAGTTAACATTTCTATTCTATCTTTTTGAAGCACTACCTCCATTTCTAAATTAGCTGTTTCATTTATTGATTGATCAGTTTCTAAATTAACAAATGTTAATGTAAATGTCCATGTGTGAGTTGTTCCGCTAGAAGAACTAGTTGTACTTATTGGGTGATCTATTGCTATATTGTATGCTCCCGTTTTTCCTGTTATATCAAAGCCTTTTACTCCACCTACTTCAACAAACGATAATGTATCACTACTTGCTTCAAGTAATGTACCATTTTCATCATATACACTAAGTATTAATTCTGCAGTAGTACCACTTGAATATGTATAAGTATTTTCATATATTCTTATTCCTGCAAAATAAGTTGTTGATGCATCATTTGTATCACTACTTGCAATAAGTCTTACCTGCGGATTAGTAGTATCCGTTAAGTTACCAGAACCAGTATGAAAGTTATCAGTTGATGCCGATAAACTTAAATCATTACCTTTACTAAATATAATTGTATCTCCACTTGGTGTTACTTCCCCAGTACCAGTAAGTTCATCTGTTGGTGCTGGTCCTAAATATGAATATGTAAATCTTCCAATAAATAGTGCTATTACTACAAGTATTAATACAAATAAAATAGCAAGTATTACTTTTCTAATATTTTCTTTAGTCATTTTTTATCACCTATTCTATAATAAATTATAACAAAAAATATAATTATAATAAAGTAATTTATTTAAAAAAGTAATAAAATGTGTTAATATATTAACTTAAGTGAAGTATTATGGATAGTAAATTTAAAAAAATATTATATGAATGTTATAAAAAAGTTAAAATTAATCCTCAAGATATTAAAGCTAAACAAACTTTAAATATCTTATACCTAGATTATTGGAGGAATCATACAGAGTATTTTGATTATAGTGACTTTGAAGAAGAAAATAGATTATTACTTTTAAAATATCAATATTTATTAGATATAGTAGATGAAATAAGAAAAAAAGAAGATTTATGTTTTGATTATGAATCAAGTATTAAATTAAGTAATGATGATATATTTGAACTTCTTTATGATTTCTTTAAAAATGGAACTAATGAATATTTTTTTAATATATTTTTACAAATATACAAAAATAAAGATAAAAATATTTTAATATATAGAGATTTAGATGTTCCATTTTTAGGAGAATCACACTTTTATCCTCACAATAATAATTATAAATGTATAATATGTATGGATCCTGAATTTAACGACTATGATTATATTCCTATAATTGCTCATGAAATGGGACACGCAATAGAATTTTTAAGTAATTTTCATCCCTACTTATTTTATATAAATTCTAATTATATTGAAATTGTAAGTATGTTTTTTGATATGATTTGTAATCATTATTTTAGTAACACTTTTAAAAATGAAGCATTAAGCTATGCTATATATAATGATAACTTAATAAGGTGTCTTTCAGATTTTATTATTAATCCTGAAAGCTATAAAGTAGCAATTAATACACTTCCTTATGTTATTGGCAAAAGCATAGCTTTGGAAATTTTTATGATATACATGCATGATAAAGATGAAGCTTTATATTTAATAAAGAAAATTATTGAAATACCTAAATTTATAGAACCAGTTGAATATTATAAAAGAATACTTAATTTAGGAATAATACCAAATAAAGCCCTAGATAAATATGAAAATATTTTAAAAAGAAAGTTAAAAACATGAAAAAATGACATTTTTTCATGTTTTTTAGTATCTTCGACTTTATTCGACATTTTTTTTAAAATGAGTGTGCTATTATATAGAGCCAAGGAGATGGTATATATGATTGCATTTACTTTTTTATTCACAAATTATTGACTTTTGTGAATAAAAAAGTTAAAATTATTGTGGTGATTAATTATGTTATTTTTTAGAAAAGAATTAAAGAAAAAATATAATTCTACTTATAAATTGAATAAAGCTTTAGAAAATAAAGAAATTTTTAAAGTTCAATTTGGTTTATATTCTGATAAAGAATATGTTGGAACATTAGAAATTATATCTAAAAAGTATCCTGATGCTATTTTAACAAATGATTCAGCATTTTACTATTTAGATTTAACCGATGTTATTCCTGATGTATATTATGTAGCTACATCAAGAAA
Source organism: uncultured Bacilli bacterium (assembly GCA_944372205.1). Lineage (GTDB taxonomy): Bacteria > Bacillota_I > Bacilli_A > RF39 > UBA660 > Onthocola_B. Next base: position 1,186 of record CALVYM010000104.1, on the reverse strand, counting down.
TCATACTAGAATACACGATAAAAATATCATTCAAGTATTTATTCCTAAAGAAGTATTAGAACTTGGTAAAAAAAGAAAAAAAATAGAAAATGCTAATGTATATATTTATGATAAAGAAAGAATGTTAATTGAATTAGTAAAAAAGAAAAAGAAAATTCCTTTTGATTATTATAAAGAAATTATAGCAAATTATAGGAGTCAAGCAGATAAATTAGATATACATAAAATACAAGAATATATCTCATTTTATTCTAACAAAGATTCATTGCTTGATACTATTCAAAGAGAGATATTTTAATAAAATAAAAAAATTGGGAGCTTAAAAAGGCATTTTTAAGTTCCCATTATTTATTTTCTTCATCATTTCTTTCATAGTTTCAAATTGTTTTAATAATCTGTTTACTTCTTCAACACTTCTACCACTACCCTTGGCAATTCGCATTTTACGGGTTGCTTTAAGTATTTCTGGGTGTCTTCGCTCATACATTGTCATTGACTGAATTATAGCTTCAATATGAGCAAATTCTTTAGGATCAATTGAAATATTATTAAGGCCCATTTTTCTAGCCTGCGGAAGCATTTTTAAAATATTTTCTAGCGGTCCTAATTTTTTAATTTGAGCGAGTGTTTGTAAGAAGTCATCTAAATCAAAGGTTCCTTTTTTCATTTTTATAGCTTGTCTTTTAGCAACACTCTCATCAATAACATCTTCTACTTTGGAAACTATTTCTAGAATATCTCCCATATCAAGAATTCTATCAGCCATTCTTTCTGGATAAAACTCGGATAATCCATCCATTTTTTCAGAATTACCAACAAATTTAATGGGAATATGTGTTAAGTGTCTTACTGATAATGCTACCCCACCTTTAGTATTACCATCAAGTTTAGTAAGAATACAACCTGTTAAGTTTAGAGATTCATTAAAACCAGTAATAACATTGATAGCATCTTGTCCCATTGATCCATCAATAACTAATATTTTTTCATGAGGATGATGAGATGCATCAATATCTTTTAATTCTTGCATTAATTCTTCATCTATTTGAAGTCTTCCTGCTGTATCGATGATTATATAATCTAAATTTTCTTCTTTTGCATAATTTATGCCATCACTCACTATTTCAACAACAGACTTTTCTTCACTAAATACGGGAACATTTAAACTCTTACCAATAGTTTTAAG
>CALVYM010000103.1 GCA_944372205.1 uncultured Bacilli bacterium | reverse complement strand
TGCTTTGATAATTCAACATGTTTTCTTATGTGTGAAAATGGTTCAAGTTTAATTGGTAATGATAATGTTTTGTATCCAATAGAAATCATTCCTTTATCAGTATCGTGTACTTGATTAATTAAGGAAGTAAAAATTAACTCAAATAATTCTTCAGTTTGATTATCAATTTCTTCTAATGGCATACCTGTCATTTTTGTAAACTCAGCTAAATAAGCTTCTTTTTCTGCTTTTTGAGCTGGTGATAGTTCTAATCCTTGTTTTAATAATTCATAATATTTTTGATTCATAATATTCCTCCTAAAAGTGATATATATTTTACATCTTTAAATCATAATAGTCAATATGTTTAAAATAATGCTAAAATATAGTATAATTATTTTGTGATGTTTATGGATCAAATTTTTGATGTAAAGATTAATATAATGGATAATGTAGATTTGGATATAATAAATAGTATAGAAGAAAAATGTTTTAAAGGTGAGAGTTTATCACAAAATGAACTTGATTATTATTTAAATTATGTAGTTTATCAAACAAGAGAAATTTTAGCTTTAAATAAAAATAAAGAATTTGGTCATTATAGTTTTGATTTTATGTGTGATACGGCTCAGTCAATAATTGCGAGATATTTTGATAAATTAAATATATCTTATAAACCGGTAGAAACGGGAAAGGCTATTACTAATGATATTTTGGGTCATAGTTTTTTACTAGCTGATTTTACTGTTGATGGTGAGACGAGAACTTATATTTTGGATCCTACTTATAATCAATTTTTTGATGTAGATAAGTGCAGTGAAAACAATTTTAAGATAATTAATGGAATTGTCGTTCAAACTCCAGATTTAGGTTATTTTGCTTTAAAAAGTGATGAAAATTCACAAAACGTTGTTAAAAATTTAATGCGCTGTGGTTATATGGAATTAACAGAAGCTAATGCGAAAATATATGGTGATTTATTTTATAAAACTAAAGTAGGAAGTATTAATTATTTTAATACTAAATTAGAAATGTCTGGATTTATTTATATAAAAAGTTTTAAAAAATCAGAAGCTAGATTAACTTACAATGAAGAAATGTTAGAAGAATTAGGTATGAGTTTGAATCCTATTTATAAAAATAATTTTAAAACAAAAAAATAGTATAATTTTTTTATATCTTTCCACAATATATATTGAGGAGGGAAGTTATGAAAAAAGTATTATATTTTCTAGTGGCAGTAGTTTTACTTACTGGTTGTAGTTGCACGGCTAATATGGGTAATACACCGACCAAAAAAGTTGAAGAATATCTAAATAAGTATCAAACTAATGATGACGATGTAGTTAGTGATTTAGATGATGTTTTAACTAATGATACTACTTTAACTGATGATGAGAGAGATCAGTATAGTGATTTTATGAAAACTCATTATCGTGATATGCAGTATGAAATAAAAGATGAAACTATAGATGGTGATACAGCTACAGTTAATGCTGAAGTTACAGTTAGAAATTATGCTGATGCAGTAAATGAAGCTAATGATTATCGTTTAAATAATGCAGATGAATTTGATGATACTAATACTTTTGCATCTTATAGGCTTGATAGGTTAAAAGAAGTAACAGATAATGAAACTTATACTATTACTTTTCATTTAACTAAAGAAAATGAAGAGTGGACCGTTGATGATTTAAGTGATGATGATTTACGTAAACTTAGCGGTTTATATGGTGTAAATGATGTTAATTCAATAGATACTGATAATAATAATACCGATAATAATACTAATGATAGTACTGACAATGATAATGATGGTGTTATTGGTGATATAGTTGAAGATGCAACTGATGGAGATATGAATGATAATGATACAACTAATGATAATAATACAGATAATAACAATAATAATCAAACAACTAATCCATAAAGTGTAGAACCTAGTTTCTACATTTTTTGTTTGGTATGGTATAATTATATAAAATGCCTTGACTCTCCAGTTAGCTGTAGAGTTATAATGTGTTTGAAAGGCGGTGAGATTGTGGTTTATAAGATCGGTGATTTTTCTAATTTAGTAAATATTTCTATTAGAACTTTAAGATATTATGATGAGATTGGATTATTAAAACCAGAGTTTGTAGATAAGTTTACTAATTATAGATATTATACCGAAGATAATGTAGTAGAAGCACAATTTATCACATTGCTTAAAGAAGTAGGTTTTACTTTACAGGAGATCATCGATTATAAAATTTTTTTAAATAATTATGATAGTGATGATGAGGGAACAAATCAATTTTTATTAAAAAAACAACAACAAATTTCTGAAGAAATGGAGAAGCTTCAAGAACAATATGATAAGATTACAATTTTAAGAAAGAAATTTAAAGGAAAAGTTTTAACGTTAATGAAGGAGGAAAATAATGCTAAATAAGAATTTAATTGTGAATGGTGAATTTAAAAGTGGTAAAACATCAGGAATTATTATGCCGATAGTTGATGGTTTAATTAAGAGTGATAAAAGTTTGTTATTTATTGATAAAAAATTTGAGTATTACGGAAATTATGCTAGTAAACTTAAAAAAGAGGGTTATGAAATTAAAGTTTTAAATTTTGATGCGCCAATGTATAGTGATAGTGTTAATGTGTTGGAAGTTCCTTATAAGTATTATAAAGATGGTGATAAGGATAAGGCATATGAAATAGTTAGTATGATTGTAAGTGCCATTTTTCCAAAAGACGTTAATAATGATCCCTTTTGGACAGATTCAGCTATATCTTTAGTTAGAGGATATATTTTAAAATTATTTGAACTTGCTAAAGAAGATGAAATTAATTTTTTAAGTGTTTCTAGATTTTTGGATACTTTGGATACAGAAAGCATTAAAGAGATAAGTGAGTTTCTTTTAAAGGATGATAATGATGCGGCTAAACGTGATTTAATTTCTGTTTTGTCTGCTCCTTATGAGACAAGAGCAAGTATTATATCGGTTACGAGGATACAAATTAATAAACTTGTAAATTATGAAAATAAATTAAATGTAATTAGTAATGAAGAATTTAAATTAAGTGATTTTTTAGTTACAAATGATAATAAAAAACATGCGTTATTTTTAGTTCCAAAAATGGAGGATAGTAATAATGAACTCGTAAATATGATTCTTGCTGAAGCTTATCAGTTATGTAAGAATCAGAATTGGTATTTTATTTTAGATAATTTTGATATGCTTGGAAAGATGAATAATTTTAAGGGAATGTTTTTATCATCTAGTTATAGAAATATCTATATGGTAATTGGAACACGTGATGTAGATAGTTTAGTGAATGAATATGGTAAGGAAATATTTCAGGTTTGTGATGTTAAAAATAGTAAAGATTTAAATGTAAGTAATATTGATAAAATGAATACGAATTTTCAGATGATGTCAGCAGATTTAAAGGAAGTTTTACCAGTTTTAAAGAAAAAAGAGATTAAAACATTTGATATTTTAGATGCTATGAGTAAGTAAATGGACATATTTGTCCATTTTTTGTATATAATTTTTTAGGTGGTAAATGTGAAAAAAATACTTTTTTTGTTGATTTTATTTTTACCTTTTAAAATATTTGCTTATGGTACGAGTGCGAAATCGGCTATTTTAATGGATATGGATAGTGGCCGAATTATTTATGGTAAGGATGTTCATTATGTTCAGAGTGTAGCTTCAATTTCAAAAATTATGACAGCAATAGTCGCAATAGAAAATAGTGATGTAGAAAAAGAAGTGACAATTGGTGATGAGGTTTTAAAAGCTTATGGCTCAGGTATTTATGTACAAATTGGTGAAAAAATTAAGTTGGAAGATTTACTTTATGGACTTATGCTTAGAAGTGGGAATGATGCCGCACTAGCAATTTCTGTAGCGGTAGCTGG
>CALVYM010000102.1 GCA_944372205.1 uncultured Bacilli bacterium | reverse complement strand
TTTTTGGCTAAAATACGCAGAAAAATGGGCATAAAAAATAATGTAAATATTTACATATATTTACATTATTTTACATACGTTTTTTATTAAAAATTATGTTTTCTTCTAAAAAAGTTAGAACATATAATAAGTATTTTGTCAAGAAAAAGTGCGTTTATTTACGCAAATTTGACATTTGCTAAAATTATACATCTATTTCTTTTTGAGCGGTTTCTTGATGAGCTAATATTAGAATTTCTAAAGTATTTTTAAATTCATCTAAAACTGGTGTTATAACACTATTGATATCAGTTAAACATTTATCTACCTCTTCTAGTGTGCTAGCAATATCACTAGATTCTTGGCTCACTTCCCAATTTTTTTGAATTTCGTTATAAATATATTTAATACTATTTGCATTTTCTTTTAAAGTTTTATTGCTAAAAGATAATTCTTCCAATTTTGCTTTTGCATCATCAGCACTAATATTTATATCATATATATTTTCCATAATTCCTCCCTATATACTATCAAATGTTAATGTGCTTTGTAACATCTCTAAATTACCTTCAGCATCTATATTGGTTGTATCATATTCTTTTATTTGATTTTCTAAGAATGTAACTATATTATTTAAACTAGTTTGTAATCTAGCATTAACATCTTGAGTATAAGTCATAAATTTAGTATTAGCTTCATTTAAACCAGATGATTTAATTAAACCACAAATATCTTCTAGTTCATTAGAAAGATTAGTAAAAGTTGTTTTTAATTCTTCAATTATCTCACGATTTCTGAATAATAATCTATTTAATTCAGCTATTTCAATTTTCATTATAATTCCTCCGTATTAGCTATCTTCTTAGTTTCTACCAAATATATATTCATTGTTTCAATAAATTGGGATAAAACTGGTTCAAGAGTATTTTCAAAATCATTTTTTATTCTATTTAAGTGATCAATTGTACTTTGATAGTCGTTTTCTTCGCTTATCCAGGCACTACTTAATTTACTGCAAATATTACCTATAGCTTCTACTTCTTGATAAAGCTTTTGATTAATTGTAGCTAACTCACCTAAACTTTCACTTACAGAATCAATGTTTTTTACAATTATACTGGCCATATTTCCTCCTTATTTTTGACTATAATAATAATAAATTACATTCGAATAATGCTCTCTTGGAGTTAAATGTTGAGATCCTTCAAAATATATTGAAAATATATCGGAAGCTTGTTTTACAGTTGTACATTCTCTCAATTCATCAATAACCGATGTAATATTACCTCCACAAGGGGCTCCTTGCATTTCTTGCCAAGCATATTCGAGCTGAGTTTCTATAGGTACTTCACTCATATTTTGCCATTCACTTGGCTGACGAGCCTTAAGCCATTGGAATATTCCAAATGAACCACCATCAGCAGATACTACGTTAGTATCAAAACCTGATTCGTTACAAGCATTACCAAGTATACCTGCAATCTGTTCTTCAGTTAAACCTTTTTCTTTAAAGAAATTATAACAAATATCCATTGCTTGATATTGTTGTTCAGTTGCAAGTTTTCCTGGTAAGTTATCTTGATATTTTTCACCTCTTTGCAAAGCTGTTTGGTCTGTAAATACACTAGAATCATTTGAAGTAGAACTACTATTCAAATATATTTTTCCAGATTCAACTGCTTCTAAAAGGGTTTCTATTTTACTAATTAAATTATTAATTGAAGTTTCAGCATCTTGAGTTGATGCACTATATTCTTTAACTTGATTATCAACAAATTCTTTAATTACATTTAAATAAGTTATTAAAGCATTAGATGTAGCCATACACTTCATTCCTAATTTATCAACATTACCCGCTAAAACACTTTTTCCAGTTTCTTCATCAACTAAGTTACTAGCACAATATGTTATTTTGGAATATACTTTATTAAAAATATCAGCTAGATTTGATTTTATATTATCCAAATCCATTGAAAGTTTTAATACTTCTTGACCGTTTAGATTTAATTGTTTCAAAAAAATCACTCCATATCTTATATTAAGTATAACATGTATAATTCAAGATGTAAATATAAAAGAGTTCGCAATGAACTCAGTAACTTATTGTTATTTAAATGTTTATAATATTAAAATCTTGTTTTAGTTTTTCTTTTAATATTTCAATTGTATTTTCATAGTTATAATCCATAACTATCAAAGGAAAAGTACTTAATACATATATTGAATTAGTTTTATTTTTCAAAGCTATTTGAGTATCGAGAATATCTAGATGATTATCTTCTTTTTTATAGTCTTTTGTTATAATTTTAGATTTATTATAATTTTGCATAATTATATAACACAAATCCTTTTTAGAAATATTATTTTTCTTTAAGCATGTTGTTGTATTAACTAGTTTTTTATATACTTTTCCGCTCAAACCATTTAAAGATATGGTTCTAGCATTAAATTTATCATCCGGTAAACGTTCCAAATGATAGTAAGCTTCAACCATCGGATAATTAATATATAGTTTTCCTAATTCTGTTTCATTATTAAAGGTATTTAATAAATCCTTTATTTTTTCATCACTATACTTTTGATATTGTGGGTCATAATCGAATATTAAGTATACTGCCGCAAAGGCATTCTTTGACAAAACACTGTCAGGTATTTTTAATCCTTTTTCATATCTTAAATATGAAACTAAATCGTCATATTCACCATTTTTATAGGAATCATACAATTCATAAATAGAACTAGCAAAAGAAACAATTTTATAATCAGATTCAATTAGTGATAATAAACCATAGCTAGCATTTCCTAAAATATCTAATTCAGTTTTTTCACCTTCTACTATTAATAATATTTCTTTATTCAAATTCACCTCCGAGCATCATCTTTTCTAGATTATGTGCTTGTCTTATTGTTTTATTTGTTTTGTCTGCAAAATTTGTAATATGACCATTTTTTAAAATCATATAACAATCAGGACGCATTAATTCATTAGATATTAAATATGTATTATGTGTTGTTAAAATAGATTGAAAGTTTTCTTTGCTATTTATATATTTTAATATATAAGCAGATAATCCATAATGATAAAAAGCGTCAAATTCATCTAAAAATACAAAAGAAATGTTTTTAGTTTTATGCATCCAATAAAAGAATAACCATAACGATAAAGTGCCAGTTGAAGCTACATCTGAAAATCTAGCTTCATAATTTTTATATTTTACTCCAATTATTTTTTTACCACCTTCATTTAACTCGCATAACTTAAATTCTTGATTACATTCTTTTAAAAACTGTTCAAATTCTTTTAATAAATGCTCATTAATAATAAAATCATTTAGATTTTCTCCATTAGGCATTAAGCCAATAAATTCATTTTCTCTTAAACTTCTAAACCATAACATATTATTAACAAAGGTCATTAATAAATTAATACTACTATCATCTTCCCAATAAAGAGTATTAGTATATATAAATTTTAATACTGACATATCACTGTTATTTCTTTTGGAAATATCTATTGTTTGCGCTTCCTTAATGTTATTTACAAATTCATTAGTTTTATAATTGTATTCAAAAATAATTGAATTATTTTCTTTCAATTGTTCTTTTAATAATTTCATTTGAGAATCTTTTTCATAAATATAAACAATATCTTTATCATTAAATAAAAATTCATATTTAAAGATTACAGTTTTATTATAATTATTACCATTTACATAATAGTTATATATTTTATTTTCATTTCCTTTATTGTCCGTCAGATGCATAGTAATATCCATTATAGCAGCTCCTAAATTGCTTTTCCCACAGTTATTTAGCCCATAAATTAATGCTTTATTAACTAAACCATTTTTTATTAAAGATTTATTAAATTCATAATCTCTAACTTTAGAAAAATCTAAAACTAATTCATCTTGAAAATTTTTAAAATTTTTAACACTAAATTTTTTAATCATAATATGCCTCCCTATTAATATTATAGATGTTATTATTTATTTTATCAATATTTAGTGTAATTTTTTTACACTAAAT
>CALVYM010000101.1 GCA_944372205.1 uncultured Bacilli bacterium | reverse complement strand
TAAATGATTAAAAATCAATATATACCGATTAAGAATCTAGTTTTAGATTCTTTTTTTGTAAATAATTGTCAAAAAAAATCAAAACAATTTATTTTTAAATTAATACATGTTATTATAATAATATAAGAAAGGTATAGGTGATAATATGATAGAGGCAGATTATAATAGTATTCACTCTGCAGCTAAACAAATATCAAATGCGGCTAATGATTATAATTCTAATGTTCTTGAATTGTATAATATAGTAGATAATTTAGCAAGTGTTTGGAAAGGTGATGATAATGTAGTATTTATTAATACAGTAAATAGTTATAAAAGAGATATATTAGCACTTGGCACAGTTGTTAATAATTATGCTATATTTTTAGAATCATCAGCAACTGGTCTTGAAAATACACAAAACGAAATTAGTAATGCTGCTAGAAAGTTAGGAGGTTAATATGGATTTAAAAGTAAGTTCAGAAGAATTAAGGAGCAATGCTCTTCAAATGAAAAATAAAATTGAAATAATGAAATCATCTTTGCAAACAGCAAGTAATGTAATGTCAGCAACTAGTAATTCATTTCAAGGAACAGGGGCTGATACTATCAGAAATAAATTTCATTCTTTGGAAGGAAAATTTTATGATTTCTACAATGCAATGACTAATTATGCCAATTTTTTAGAAATGGTTGCTAATAGATATGATGAAGAAAATGCTACTGTTGCTAAAAAAGCCGAGGAATTATTATCATCAGATTATAATGCTTAATTAAAGGAGGACTTATGGCGGAATTTAATCCTACTGATGGTGGATATTCAGAAATTGTTAGTGTAAATGATGATAGTTTAGGAAGTGTGGAATCTTTAAAGTTTGTGTTAAATATTGATTCTTCCATCTATGCAAATGAAATTTATACTTTAAATTATATAAATAATTTATTTAAATCATTACAAAAGATTTGTGAAAATTGTCAGTCTATTACTAATTCAGCTAAAAATTATTTTATTAGAAATAATGAAATTTCCGAAGTAACTCCTCCGGAAATAATTGATTTTGATTTTGCAATTTCTACGGAAACAACTATTGGAATTGCAGATGCAATGCAAGGATATCAGACCGGAAGTGTTTCAATTAAAAGTGGAACATTAAATTTTCGTTCAACTCCTAGTACCAGTGGAACTATTCTAGCTAGTCTTACTAACAATACCCCTTTACGAATTGTTAGTCAAAGTGAAAATTCTGAATGGTTAAAAGTGCAAACGGAAGATGGTCAAGAAGGATATGTTAGTTCCAAATATGTTACAATATCTAATCCTTATTCTGAAACTCAAACCTCAGTTGGAGAGAGTAAAGATTATTTTACCCAAAGTGCACAACCACTTTTTTCTCCAAAAAAGGAAGAAAGTGTCTTAACTTCTGTTGGAACTGTTGATATTACAAGTGGAACCTTAAATGTTCGAGAAACACCTAACGGAAATATTATATCTAGCTTAAATAAAGGAGATTCAGTAACAATTCTTGGTGAAAGTGAATCTGATCCTAATTGGTTAAAAATATTAACTAGTGATGGGCAAGAAGGATATGTTCATTCTAATTATGTTGCATTGTCATCTCCTACATCAACAACTCCGGAAGAAAGTATAAATTCTGTTGGAACTGTTGATATTACAAATGGAACCTTAAATGTTCGAGAAACACCTAACGGAAATATTATATCTAGCTTAAATAAAGGAGATTCAGTAACAATTCTTGGTGAAAGTGAATCTGATCCTAATTGGTTAAAAATATTAACTAGTGATGGGCAAGAAGCCTATGTTTATTCAGAATATATAGATAGAGGGTAAATATGAAAAAAAGAATTGATCCAGTGGCTATTAATAGTGTAGCCGATTTTTTAATTTATCAAATAGATTTATTAAAAGCAGCTAAAAATAAATTATTATTTGATATTGAAAAAATAAATACAGTTTATAAAGGTGTTGATGCAAATTTAATTGTTGCTAAATATAAAGAAAAACTTTCAAAGATTGATATAATTATTTTAAATTATGAGAATTTTTCTAAGTATTTTAAAAATATTTCCATGAGTTATTCAAATAATGTTCAGGATTCTAAGAAACAATTGCAACAAATTATTGATACTAATCCAAAAATTTTAAATAGTAATATTTCTAACGGAATTTTTTTAAGTGAAATTTTAGAAAATACTGAAATAAATACTAATATGGTATAAAGGAGGAGAAAATGACTAATACTAATTTAAATTTAGATGCATTAGCTTTAAGTGATTTGATTATTCAACTAGAAAGTGATAATCTTGAAATAGATAATATTATAAAAAGTACTAATAATGCTATTAAAAAATTAGATGATTCAAGATGGAAATCTAGTGAAAAAGAACGATTTATGAATCAAGTATTACCTTTTTTAACTAAAATTGAAAATAATTTTTATTCTTCACTTAATGAATGTACTAGTCTTTTAAATAAAGCTAATATTAGTTATCAAACTCTTGATACTAATGTAAAAAATACTGTTGAACAAGTAACAGATGCTACTTCCATAGATGTTTTATAGGTGATAAAATGAATTATATTAGTTTAATAAATGAATATCAAATGTTTTATGATACTTATCATGATAAGATCCAACTTGCATGTGATTGTGTTGATGCTAATCCATGTAGTATTTTAAATGATGAAGTAATAAATATAAAAAATGTTATTTTAAAACCTTTATATTCATTAGATTGGGATGATTCGGTTAAAGATGTTTTTGTTTCGAATTTGGATATCTGTGTTAAAGATTTAGATTTATTATCAGAAAGTATTCAAACAAGTTTTAAAAGCTCGGAAGAACTTTATAGAGAAATAAATAATGAATTAAAAAATTTAAATAATGAAATACTTGCATTTAAAGGTATTATTGATCAAGAACCTAAAAAAAGTACTTATAAAGAAGAAGTGAATGATGAATTTGGTAATTTTTTAAGATATATATTTCCAGGCTATCAAACAGCATATGATACTTGGACAGGAAATTGTAATTCCTGTAATTCTCGTTGTTTAGCATTAAAACAATCTATTACAGAAAAATTAAGCCAATTAGAAGTCATCAATGGTGAACAAACGGCAATAAATAGCCAAGTTAGTATACCTTTACAAGTAAATACTGGAAATGCTTCAGAATTTGCTTATTTTACAGAAGATGTAGATTCAATCTTAAATTCCAATGCTGTTGAATATACACGAAGTTCTGATGGAACCTTAACTGTGCGTTATAATCAAAGTATGGGTCCTTGGATGACTACTATTGATGGTGTATCTATAAAACGAGCTGGTTGTGGTATTCTAAGTTTAGCCACGGCTTTAACAGCAACTTTTTCCTATCAAAGTGGAACAGATGTGATTGTTAGTCCATTAGATGTAGCTAATGCTTTAAATGATTATGCTAATGCCAACGGAGTTGGTGGTTTAAGTACTTATTTTCCTAATGGAATGGGAAGTTACGAAGGTTTAACTGATGCTGTTTCTGATATATATGGTGTTACTATTTTGTATAATGATTCTAATCAGTTAACCCAAGAACAAATTGTTAATGCAACTGATACTAGTGGAACGGTTGTTTATAGTTTAAGAAGTGAAAGTCATATTGCAGCAGTTACAGGACTTAATGATAATGAAAAATTGATGATTGCTGATACCGGATCAGGTAGAGCATCTTATGTTTACGGAACTGACTCATTTGATGGTGGAAAAAGATCAATGCTTGTTGCATCGGGAGATTTTGGTGTTTCTGGGAATTATTTAACTAAAAATGGTTCAACCCAATTTGCTGATATAGGAAATATGGAACACATAGTTATAAATGGAGAAAACTATGAAATAACGAGACAGCAAGTTGGTGATACAGATTTGTATGAATATATAATTAATTTTAATTCTAATGATTAAAATATTAAATTTTTAAATTATCAAAAATTAAAGAATAGTTTTTGATATTTTTTTTAATTTAATTTATAATAATACTATTATTGAGAATTTTATTTTAAAAAAAGTAAATTA
>CALVYM010000100.1 GCA_944372205.1 uncultured Bacilli bacterium | reverse complement strand
TATTATAACGGTTATTTTTTTATTTGCAAGCACTTCGACAAAGTTCGACAAAAAACATCAAAAATCACCAAAGAAATTATTTGATTTTTTGTTTTTAAATAATTTTTTACTAAACTTTTATCACTTTTTATTGCGGATAATAAAAGCTTATGCTATAATGTTTTAGAAAAAAAGCGAGGTGCTTATTATTGAAAATAGATTGGACCTTAACAAGTAATAATAAAGATGTAATAAATTTAGAAAATGTTTTATGTGAATATGAGGAAAATAAATACTTAAAATTTTTAGAAGATGACATAATAAATGTTATAGATTTAAAAAACAAAGTGTATAATAGAGTTGCAAAAGATTATAATATGGAAATAGATTTTAATGAAAGTATATGTTCTTTTACATTTCCTACTAAAGAGACTTGTAGTTTAGATATAATATCTGAATTAGAAATAATAGATAATTTAATTAAATTAAGATATAAAATTGATGATGATGAAAAAATAATTAGAATTTTATTGAAAGGATAGTTATGAAAGAAATACTTATAAATACTATAAATGAAGCTTTAAAAAAATTAGAAATTTATGATGTAAGTGTAGAAATAGATGTTCCAAAACAAAAAGATTTTGGTGATTATTCTACCAATATTGCTATGAAATTAACTAAAGTTTTAGGTAAAAATCCCATGGATATAGCATCACTTATAGTAAAAAATATAAATAATGAAAACATAACAAAAATGGAAATTAAAGCACCAGGTTTTATTAACTTTTTTGTCAAAAAAGATTATTTAGTTGAAAACATTAAAACAGTATTAACGGAAAAAGATAGATATGGTTCATCAAATATAGGTAATGGAAAAAAAGTAAATATTGAATTTGTTAGTGCTAATCCGACAGGTATTCTTCACCTAGGTAATGCTCGTGGTGGTGCTTATGGTGATTCTCTAGCTCGTATAATGCGTTTTTCAGGTTTTGATGTAACAGAAGAATATTATATTAATGACGCTGGCAACCAAATAAATAATTTAGGTGAATCATTAAAATCAAGATATTATGAAATTTGTGGTAAGAATTATCCAATACCAGATGAAGGCTATCATGGTAAAGAAATAATTGAGATGGCTAAAAATTTATATGAAGAAAACAAAGATTCCCTATTAGATAAAGATATTGAGTTTTATAAAAATTATGCAACTGAAAAATTAATTGGCAAAATTATTGCTGATTTAAAAGAGTATCGTATCAACTATGATGTATATACATCTGAAAAAGAAATAAGAAATAAATATAATTTACAAAATATTATAGACATATTAACAAAAAATGGTTATACTTATGAACGGGATGGAGCATTATGGTTTAAATGCAGTAGCATATTTGATGAAGTTGACCATGTCTTAGTAAAGGAAGATAAAACTCTAACCTATTTAGTTCCAGATATCGCATATCACTTAGATAAATACAAGCGAGGATATGATAAAATGATTGATATCTTTGGAACAGATCATCATGGTTATGTTGCTAGACTTAAAAGTAGTGTAAAAGCTCTAGGCAATGATCCGGAAAAACTGGAAGTAAAACTTTTACAATTAGTTCGTTTAATTCAAGATGGTGAAGTAGTCAAAATGAGTAAAAGAACTGGTAAATCTGTTACATTAAAAGAATTAATTGATGAAGTCGGAGTTAATGCTGCAAGATATTACTTTGTTAAAAGTAGCTTAGATACTCAAATGGATTTTGACCTTAATCTAGCTAAATCTAAATCAAATGAAAATCCCGTGTATTATGTGTGTTATGCCTATGCTAGAATTTCATCAATCTTAAAAGAAAAAGATTTTAATGAAATACCACAAGAATTTGATGCATTAAATGATGAAGATTCATATAATGTTTTAGAAAAAGTATATGCTTTTAAAGAGGTAGTAAAAAATGCAGCCTTAAAAGAACTTCCGCATTTAATTACTAACTATGTATATGATTTAGCAAATGCTTTTCACAATTATTATTCACGCATTAGGATAATTACCGATGATGAATTAGTTACAAGAGAAAGAATATTACTAATTAAATCAGTGCATCAAACAATTAAAAATGCTTTAGATTTAATTGGTGTTATACCACCAGAAAAGATGTAAGGAGAGTGTTTATGAAATTAAGTGAAATACCAAAAGAAGAATTAGAATTAATGGGTTATGATGACATTGCAGTTTTAGTTTTACAAGAAAGTGGTAAAAAAATGAAACTTCGTGACATATTTAAAAAAGTATGTGAGGTTTTAGAGTTGCCGGAGGAAGTAATTGATGAAAGATTAGTAGATTTCTTTGAACTAATGAGTATTAATAAAAAATTTATTATGCTCAAAAATGGTTACTGGGATTTACAATCTAAACATAAATTAGATATTGTCATTGAAGAAGACGAAGATGATGAAGAAGAATTAATAGATGAAGAATTAGAAGAAGAAAATGTTATTGAAGAAGAAGATGAAGATATTTTCTATGATAAAGATGATGATGACGATGATGTAGTTGATGATGATGACTTATCAGATTTAGTTATAATGGATGATCCCGAAGATGAAAGTAATTTGTAGCGTAGTTTCCATGATTTATTAACAAAAATAGAAGGAGGAAATTATGTTTAATAGATTAGATGCAATAGAAAAAAGATATAATGAATTAAGTGTAGAATTAGTAAAACCAGAAGTACTAAATGACTTTAATAAATTAAAAGAATTATCTAAAGAACAAAGTGATTTAAAGGAAACTGTAGAAACTTATCTAGAATACAAAAAGACACTTGATAATCTTAATCAAGCTGAAGCTATGGCTGAAGATCCTGAATTAAAAGATATGGCCCAAAGTGAAATTACGGAATTATCTCAAAAACTAGAAGAATTAAAAGAAAGATTAGAAATTCTTTTAGTTCCTAAAGATGAATATGATGGCAAAAATGTTATCATGGAAATAAGAGGAGCTGCTGGTGGAGATGAAGCTAATATATTCGCTGGAGACTTATTTAGAATGTATTCTTATTATGCTGAAGATAATGGTTGGAAGATTGAAGTAATTCATGCTATTGAAGGTACCAGCGGTGGTTTTTCCCAAATTGAATTCATGGTTAAAGGGGATAATGTATACTCTAAACTAAAATACGAAAGTGGATCACATCGTGTTCAAAGAGTTCCAGAAACAGAATCAAGTGGTAGAATTCATACATCGACTGCAACAGTATTAGTTATGCCAGAAGTTGAAACATCTAATATTGAAATTAAAGAAAGTGATATTAAAATGGATGTTTATCACTCAAGTGGAGCAGGAGGACAATCAGTAAATACTGCTAATTCTGCCGTAAGACTTACTCATATTCCAACTGGTGTAGTAGTAACCTGTCAAACAGAACGCAGTCAACTTCAAAATCGTGAAAGAGCTCTAAATTTGCTTAAAATAAAAATAAATGATGCTATTCGCCAAAAAGAAGAACAAGAAATGGGTATGGAAAGAAAATCAAAAATTGGTACTGGTGATCGTTCTGAAAAAATAAGAACATATAATTATCCACAAAATAGGGTAACAGATCATCGCATAAACTTTTCTGTTATGAATCTTGATAAAGTTATGGATGGTGAACTAGAACCAATTATTGAAGCACTACAAACCGAAGATTTAAAACTAAAACTAGCAGGAGAAAAATTTGAATAAACCAGAATTTTTAAGTTTTAAAGATTGGGAACTTCTAAAAGAAAAATATCCTAATAATTTACAAGACATTCTTGCAAAAATTCATGCAGGATACCCAGTTCAATATTTAATTGGTAATGTCTATTTTTATAATAGTATTATTAATGTTTCAGAAAATGTTTTAATACCTCGACCTGAAACTGAATATTTAGTAGAAAAAACTGTTAAATATGCTAAAAAATTTAACCATAAAATAAATATTATTGACCTTGGAACTGGTAGTGGTTGTATAGCTATAGCCCTAAAAAAAGAATTAGATTCTGAAGTTTCTGCCATAGATATTTCAAAGGATGCTCTAGATTTAGCCAAACTTAATGCTAGG
>CALVYM010000099.1 GCA_944372205.1 uncultured Bacilli bacterium | reverse complement strand
CTAATCTATTATTTAGGTGGAGGTAACTTATGAATTCAAAACAAAAAGTAGAATTAATTATAGCAGCATTTTTAATTGTTTGTGGTAGTTTACTACTTATTTTTCCTTTATTTCATTTTGTAGATGTCAAATTAATATTTTCAATAGTTTTAGGAGTTTATGCATTTTTAAATCTTATTAAATTTATACTTATTAGAAAGGCAAAAGATTATGAAGGCTTATTTGTGATTTTTGCTTCAATTATTGCTTTGGTTTTAGTAATAATTTTAGATGTCGATAATATTCCTTGGTATTTAGCATTATGTTTATTTGTTTGGATTGCTTTAATGTCAGTTATTAAACTTAAGAAGGCTGATTATTATAATGATCGAAAAAATGGAGTATGGATTTTAGAAATTGTTTGCTTAATATTATTTATTTTAAGTGGTTTACTTACTACAATTAATTTATATTATGAAAATGATATTCAAGTATTGGTACTCGGTTATTTTTATTTGATACATGGTATACTTGAATTGGTTGATCCACTAACAATATATTTAATAGGAAGAAAATAACTTCCTTTTTTTATGAATAAAATTTCTAGTAGGAGAGTATAATTTGTTAGAAAGAGAGGAATATTATAATGGAAATTCTAAAGGTTTCATCAAAATCTAACCCAAGTAAAGTAGCGGGGGCAATAGCAAATATTTATCGTGAAAAAAAGTCTGTGGAATTACAAACAGTTGGAGCGGGATCTTTAAATCAAGCTATAAAAGCTATTGCTATATGTAGAGGATTTGTTGCACCAACTGGAGATAATTTAGTAGTAATTCCAGCATTTAATGATATTGTAATTAATGGTGAAGCAAAAACTGCAATTAAATTGATTGTCGAAAGCAAGTAAATAAAAAGCAAAGTTATTGCTTTTTTTCTTTATTTTTAGTATACTTGATATGAATGGAGGTAAAAAATTATGGAATTAAAAGGTAGCAGAACAGAAGCTAATTTAATGGCAGCTTTTGCGGGAGAATCTCAAGCTAGAAATAAGTATACTTACTATGCATCAAAAGCTAGAAAAGAAGGTTATGAACAAATAGCTGCTATATTTGAAGAAACTGCTAATAATGAAAAAGAACATGCAAAAATGTGGTTTAAAGAACTTCATGGTGGTGATATCCCTACAACAGCTGAAAATTTACTTGATGCAGCTGAAGGTGAAAACTATGAATGGACTGATATGTATGCTGAATTTGCTAAAGTAGCTCACGAAGAAGGATTTGAAAGAATTGCATTCCTTTTTGAAGGCGTTGCTGCAATAGAAAAAGAGCATGAAGAAAGATATCGTAAACTACTTAAAAATGTTGAAGATAAGCTAGTATTCAGTAAAGAAGGCGAAGCTATTTGGATTTGTCGTAATTGTGGTCATGTTGTTGTTGGTACATCCGCTCCAGCAGTTTGTCCAGTATGTTCTCATCCACAAAGCTTCTTTGAATTAAAGAAAGAAAATTATTAAAATAAAAAAGTTGGTTTGATACCAACTTTTTTTATAGTCCTAAAGTAACAATGGCAATAAACATTCCAAATGTTAAAGCAGATATTAATATTAATACTATATTGGAAAATCCTGCTAGTCCAAGTTTGTTTTTTCTTTCGTTTTCAGCATCAATTTCTTCTTGTTCGCGAAACCGATAATTGAAATTTGGATTGGTTCTAGTTCTTGAAAAACCTCTTTCTAATTCAGAATTTTTATTTTGTTCTTGAGCCTGTTCTTGATTATTATTTGACATATTATTTATCTCATTATTAATTATATTGGCTGCTACACTTATATTATTGCCTAAATTTGTCATAATATCCTTACGAATTTTTAAATCTTTAAGAAAATCTTCTAAATCTGGGTTGTCAGGGTTAGATTTAAATAAGAATTCATTGTTAGCATACATTTGAAGTCTTTTTAAATAATCTCTAGCAAATTTTTTAAGAATTTCAGCTTCTTCTTCAGTAATAATTATTTCTTGAGATAACATACTTTTTACTTTTTCTAATTCTTTATTGCTTGGATAATAAAAACCGTTCTTTAAATAATCAAATATATCTGATGGAATCATTTGAAAGAAAATTGCAGCGGTATGATTTATACCAATTTCTGCATTTTCAATAAAATTGTCATTATATGTTAAAGTGTTTCCATCAAATTTAAAGTCTCTTAAATTAGGATATTTTTCTTGCAATTTTTCAAGTCTATTATTACTTATTTCTTCACTTATATTAAATAATTCTCCCATACAAAAACACTCCTTGTATTCTAATAATAGTTTAACAAAGTTTTAGCGAAAATACAATAGTAAAATTTTTGAAATTTTACTAATTTTAAAAATTACTGGCGATTTTTAAAAAAAAATTAAAATTTAAGGCTTTTTTTTATTAAAAATGGCTTAAATTTTAAAAATTCGTCATTTGCATTTATTTGATTTTTTTGATACATTTAAGAAGAAAGGAGGGATGAAGATTGAATCAGGTTATTTTGGTTGGTCGTCTTACTGATAAACCGGTAGTAATTGAATCAGAAAGTGGTAAGAAGTATACTACAATTGTTTTAGCAGTTCAAAGAGCTTTTAAGAACCCTGATGGAAAGTTTGAAACAGACTTTTTTAGATGCATTCTCTGGAATGGTGTTGCCGCTAATACGAGTGAATACTGTGATGCTGGAGATGTAATTGGCATCAGAGGTCGTTTGCAAACTAGAAGTTATGAAACTGAGAACAAGGAAATCAAGTATGTTACTGAAGTAATCGCTGAAAGAGTCACATTTTTAGCAAAATGTAACAAAGATAAGCAAGAAAACGCAAAATAAGTTTACATAAGGTGAAAATTTTGCATATACACTTTTTCCTTGGTATACTTATGTCATAGGTGATTAATTATGCTAAAAGGTGACAGACTAAAAAATGCGAGATTAGAGAAGGGATTAACCCAAGAAGAATTAGGTTCTTTAGTTGGGGTTGGTAAGTCAGCGATTTGTTGTTATGAAAAAGAAACAAGAAATCCTAGCTTGGAAACCATTATTGAATTCATGCAGATTTTAGGAGTGAGTTCTGATTTTTTACTTGGAACCGACAATTTAATTAAAGTTGTCGACAATGATGAAATGCCAGAATACAGGACTATGACTAAGGAAGAAGTAATGTTTATCGATGAACTAAGGAAAGATAAGTTAGTTTATGAAATATTATTTCAAGATCCTAAAAGAGGTTCTGATTTAGTCAAAAAAAGAATTGGCTAGGACTAATTGTAGAAATGCAATTAGTTTTTTAATAATTGAAGTTTTTACTCATATATTTTAATGGGTGAAGTAATTTGAAAACATTTAGAAACATTGGACTTCTAGCAATAGTGGCTTTTAGTTTTTTTTATACGGAAAAAATAGCTAATTTTGTTTTAGAAAATAACGATTTATATAAAACAATTGATGATGTTAAGGAAGAATATACAGTGGCAAGTATTGATGCTACAGTTTATGGTAACTATATTATCCCTGGTTTAAATGGGTTAGAAGTTAATGTTAAAGACAGTTATTTTAATATGAAAAGTTTAGATACTTTTAATGAATATTATCTATTATATGACTCTATTTATCCAAATGTATCAATAAAAGATAACAAAGATAAAATAATTACTCAAGGTAATAGTCAAAAACAAAGTGTTTCTTTTATATTAGAATATGATAAAAATATAATTAATTATTTTACTAAAAATAATATAGATGCCAGTGTTTTAGTGGATATAAATACTTTTGATAAATCCATAGAATTAGAACAATTAAATAATGAAGTAAATAATTTTAAAGATTTGGATACTTTAATAAATAAATATCAAAATAGTGCTAGTGTGTGTTATGTTAATGATAATAATTTAGATGTTTGTAAAGAAAATAATAAATATTTAGTTAAAACAAATAATATAATAAATAATAATACAATAGTTAGTATTAAAAATAATATAGCTAGTGGTAATATTTATTATGTTAATAAAAATACAGATGTTTCTAGTATTCAATTAATTATCAATAGTATTTTATATAAAGATTTAGATATTGTTAGAATAAGTGAA